>DASQRI010000758.1:0-2214 GCA_035642975.1 Mycobacterium sp. | reverse complement strand
GGAGCTGGCGCTCATCGACCACGTCGCCGCCGCCGGCGACACCGCGGCCAAGCTGAAGGTGCTGGTCGATGAGGCGCCGCAGGTGCTGCGGGTGAGCTGGTGCACGGTGCTGCACAGCTCGGACGGCGGGGTTCAGCCTCTGGTCGGCAGCCCCGGCGCACCCGAAACCGGACTGGACGCCGTGCCGTGGATGCCGATCGAGCACGCGATCGCCCTGGACGCCGCCGGCGACTGGGTGCCGCAGTTATGGCGCGAGCTGGACACCACGCTGATGGCCGCGCCGCTGGGTGCGCCGGACACCGCGGTAATGCTGGGGCGACCGGGCGGCCCGGCGTTCCGGCCGTCCGAGGTGGCTCGGCTGGGCTATCTGGCCGGGATCGTCGGGACCCTGCTGCATTGACCGCAGCCCAAAACGGGGTATCCATCGGGATGTGAACCTGCTATCCGATGCGCAGATCGCCGCGCTGTCCCCCGACGAGCGGCACCAGCTGATAAAACGACTCGAACGACCGCTGTCCGATCTGGTGCCGGCCGTCCGGGCGCGCCAGATCCGTTGGGGCTGGCTGGGAATCATGATCGGCGGGACGCTGGTGCTGATCCCCTGGGTCGTGTATCTGTCCTTCGCGCTGCCCGACGCCTACCTGGTGCACGACTGGACAGCGACCTGGGTCGGCTTCGACCTACTGCTGCTCGCCTTGATGACGGCGACGGTCGTGCTCGGCGTGCTGCGGCGACAGGTCATGCTGCTGACCGCGTTTGCCACCGGCGTCTTGCTGATCTGCGACGCCTGGTTCGACCTGATGACCGCCGGACCCAACGAGTTTCGGATCTCGGTGCTGACCGCCGCACTGGGCGACCTGCCGCTGTCCGCCGTCCTCATCGCCGGCACATTACGACTGATCCGCTTTACTGCAATCCGGGTGTGGCTGCTGGAGCCGCGGACTCCGCTGTGGCGGCTGCCGCTACTGCCCTGAATCAGAAGGCCCGTCGGCCAACAGCTTTCGAAATCCGTCCTCATCGAGGACGGGTACGCCGAGCTCTACCGCCTTGTCGTATTTCGATCCGGGCGAATCGCCGGCGACGACATAGGCGGTCTTTTTCGACACCGAACCGGCGGCTTTGCCGCCGCGCGTCACAATGGCCTCCTTGGCGTCATCGCGGGAGAAGCCGTTCAACGAGCCGGTGACCACGATCGTCAGACCCTCCAGCGTGCGCGGCACGCTGGAGTCGCGCTCGTCGGCCATCCGCACCCCGGCCGATCGCCACTTGTCGACGATCTCGCGATGCCAGTCGACGGTGAACCATTCGGTCACCGCGTCGGCGATGGTCGGGCCGACTCCTTCGACGGCGGCCAGCTGCTCTGTCGAGGCTTCCTCGATCGCGTGCAGGTCGCCGAATTCGGTGGCCAGCGCGCGGGCGGCGGTCGGCCCGACATGGCGAATCGACAACGCCACCAACACTCGCCAGAGCGGCTGTTTCTTGGCCTTGTCGAGGTTGACCAGCAGCCGCTTGCCGTTGGCCGACAAATCCCCGCTCTTGGTGGTGAACAACTCGGTGCGCAACAAGTCATCTTCGGTGAGGGCGAACAGATCTCCCTCATCGCTGATCACTTGCGCCTTCAGGAGCGCGGTGGCCGCCTCATAGCCCAGCCCCTCGATGTCCAACGCACCGCGGCCCGCAACGTGAAACACCCTCTCCCGCAATTGCGCCGGGCAGGATTGCGCGTTGGGACAGCGGATGTCAGCGTCGCGCTCCTTGGCCGGAGCCAGTGTGGTGCCGCACTCGGGACATGTTGTGGGCATGACGAATTCGTGCTCGGAGCCGTCGCGCAGGTCGACGACCGGTCCGAGCACCTCGGGGATCACGTCGCCGGCTTTGCGGATCACCACCGTGTCACCGATCAGCACGCCCTTGCGCTTGACCTCGGCGGCGTTGTGCAACGTGGCCAGCCCCACCGTCGACCCGGCGACGGTGACCGGTGTCATGAACGCGAACGGCGTGACCCGTCCCGTCCGGCCGACGTTGACCCGAATGTCGAGCAGCTTGGTCTGCACTTCCTGGGGCGGGTATTTGTAGGCGATCGCCCAACGGGGGGCGCGCGATGTGGAACCCAGCCGGCGTTGCAGCGCCACGTCGTCGACTTTGACGACGACACCGTCGATTTCGTGAGCGACGTCGTGGCGGTGCTCACCCCAGTAGGCGATGCGTTCCAGC
>DASQRI010000757.1:0-2187 GCA_035642975.1 Mycobacterium sp. | reverse complement strand
GAGCGAGATGCATCGGATTCACGGTTTTGGACTCTAATTTGAAGAATGGCGAACAAAGTTATGAAGACCGGGAACGGAAAGACCGGACGACCGATCAGCTTTGATAAAAATGCGGCTCTTGAGGCTGCGATGCTGCTCTTTTGGGAACGGGGCTTTGAAGGCACGTCCATGGCCGATCTTACCCAGGCGATGGGCCTCAGCCCCTCAAGCATCTATGCGGCCTTCGGTAACAAGCACGCCTTGTTTTCGCTTGCCGTGAAGCGCTATTTGGACAGTCGAGCCCAGTACGCCACGGACGCGTTGGAGAAACCGACTCTCGAAAAGGTTATTCGTGCGCTCTTCGGCAATACGGTTGCGTTTCTCACCTCTCCCGGCCATCCGCCGACCTGCATGACGCTTGCGGGGGCGATGGGCTGCAGCGTAGACGCTGCCCCGGCAAGAGATCTCCTGACGGAAGTCCGGAAGCAGAACGAAGCCGCCATCAGAGCGCGGCTTCTCAAAGCGCGAAAAAGCGGAGAGTTGTCGAAGGACATCGATGTGAACGACTACACCCGGTACCTATCATCGATTCTCGCCGGCTTATCCGTCCAGGCAGCGAATGGTTCGACGAAGGCGGAACTCAGGCGGACCGCCGAAATGGCCCTTCGGCATCTGGGTTACTGAGGCTTGTGTCCGGCTATTGGACGGGCTGGAGAGACGAGTTCATCGGATGCGGAAACCAGAATAGCCAAATCGCAGGGCCAAGCCGCATGGTAAGCGGCCCAATGTCGACGTGCCGAACGTGGCGATTCTCGAATGAGGGTAACGGGCCGAGGCGCTCATCCAGATCGGCTTGGACTCCGATTGGCGGATAAATCCCCGGAAACGGGATCTGCGTCAGTTTTCCGGGCGGGGCAGGCCGCCATCCATTTTGCCAGGATACCCGCCCGGTTGCGGGGACCTCATATCCCCGAAAGACGCAGAGATCTGTTAAGGCACGGTTCTTGATAGCGCGGGCTTGACGTTTCAATGGACAGGAGTGTTCCCAGGCCTAAATAATGGGCAAATGGTTCACAACGTTGCCCTGGTTCTCGGTGGTGGTGGTGCTGCAGGAAATGCGTGGCTGATCGGTATCATCGCAGGCCTTGCCGAAGCTGGTCTCGATATGACAGAGGCCGCCGATTTGGTGGTCGGCACCTCCGCCGGGGCCACCGCCGCGGCGCAGATTCGCAGCGGCATTCCGGTGGCCGAACTGTTGGCCTCGGTGCTATCCCCGCCCGTTCAACCGGTCGGACAGAACCGGGAACGGCTGCCGTCCCTGCCGATGGGCACGGTGTTCGAGCGGATGCGGGCCATTGGCGCCGCCGCTAACTCGGCAGCCGATCTGCAACGTGCGATGGGCGCGTTCGGGTTGGAGAGCGACTCAATACTCGGGCCCGCGGCGGAACAGCGGCGCGCGGCTGTCGCCGCCCGGTTACCACGCGCCGAATGGCCGGACAGGCCGATGATCGTGACGGCCATCGACGCGCATACCGGCGAGTTGGCTGCGTTCGATCGCGCTTCCGGCGTCGACCTGGTGGACGCGGTCATCGCGAGCACCGCGCTGCCCGGTCTGGTCCCGACGCACAGCATCAACGGCGGTCGCTACATCGACGGCGGCGTGCGCTCCGCCGAAAACGCCGACCTTGCCTCGGGCTATGCGAACGTCGTGGTGCTCTCGCCCTTAGGCGGACGGAGCCAGACAAAACCGGGCCAGTTCGAGGGCCTGCGCAGAGCACCGGAATGGCGCACGGACCTGGCAAGCCAGACAGAGGACCTGCGCAACCAGGGCAGCCGCGTCGAGGTGATTACACCGGACGCCAATTCCCGCGCCGCAATGGGCACGAACCAGATGGATTTGGCGACCCGCATCCCCGCCGCCCGTACCGGTTTCGCCCAAGGCAAGCTGGAAGCGACCCGCGTGACGTTCCTCTGACGATTGCACGCCGACGCCCGACGCTACGCCGTCATCTGTGAAGAGCCGCAACGCCTAGCCGCAAGATGCTCCGCAACGTCCGAGAAGAGTCGATGCTTCCCGTTGGCCCGCCGCCCGGAACCGGCCCTTAGGGAGTGTGCCCGGGGCGATGCTGGAATCAACGGATGGCGTTCATGGCGTGATGCCCGCGCCTGACGCGTCCACGATTGGGATCGGCGCGAAGGTCGCAGCCC
>DASQRI010000756.1:0-8315 GCA_035642975.1 Mycobacterium sp. | reverse complement strand
AGCGCGTAGTTGGACAACACCATCAGCCTCGGAATGTGGTGCACCCAGCCTTGATCGCGCACCTGGGCCAGGACGTCCTCCAGACGATGCGCATCGACGGCGTCGGCAGAAACACCAGCGCCGGGTGTCAACACTCATACTGCCTGCCATACCCTTGCATACAGAATCCGAATCGGTCAGCAGCTGACTTTCTTCGCCCAGCCAGGATCAAGGAGCGCGATGACAGACGCTTTATCGGCGTTGGGCGCAGAGAAATTCGTGTCGCTGACGACGTTCAAGAAGGATGGCGGCGCCGTCGCAGCGCCAATGTGGATTGGGCGCGAGGGCGATCACCTTTTCGTCTGGACGCCGGCCGACAGCTGGAAGGCCAAGCGGGTCAAGAACAACCCGCGGGTCGTGCTGGTGCCGTCCAGTCGTGGTGGGAAGGTCCGCGAGGGCGCCGATCCGGTTGATGGGGTCGCCGAGGTGATTACCGACCCGGCGACGGTCCAGCGGCTCGCCGGCGTGATCCGCCGTAAGTATGGCCTGATGTTCACCGTGGTGACTTTCCTCGAGCGCCTGCTGGCGCGCGGGCCGAAACCACGCGTGATTCTGCGGATCGCGCTGTCTGGTTGACCCAAGACCGATAGTTAGGAAACGACCTCGTGAGCGCGGCCGCTCGGCGTCGACTCCCGGATGTCGAGCCCTTCCAGCTTGCCCGCGGATCGCCACGTCTCCAGGGTGTCGGCGTATTCGGTTGGGCTGCCGAAAAAGAAGCTGTCCTGGTTGAGTCGTGGGTCCGCGCGGCCCTCGCGGTTGTAGTAGCCCGGAGTGCATGACTCACGCCGGCCGGCGATGACGCTGGAGCGTTGCACGACGGTGTCGACCCAGGCGGCTTCGGCGTCCACGGTGGCTTCCAGCTCGGTGGCGCCGCGCTGCAACGCCCGGGCGATCACCCAGGCGATGTGGCGGGATTGGGTGTCGATCAGGTACGGGAAGTTCACGGTGAAACCGGACTGGGCGATGCTTTCGATGAAGCAGTTGGGAAAGCCGTTGACGTGCAAGCCGTGTAACGTGCGCACGCCGTTGGCCCATTTATCCGTGAGGGTCAGCCCGCCGCGACCGATGATCTCGAAGCCGGTGCGTTGCGAATAACTGGTGCCGACCTCGAATCCGGTGGCGAAAATCAGGCAGTCCAGCGGGTATTCGACGCCGTCCACGACGACGCCGTCGGCGGTGATCTGCTCTACTCCCTGGCCATGTGTGTCGACGAGGGTGACGCTGTCCCGATTGAATGCCTGCAAGTACTCGTCGTGGAAGCACGGCCGCTTGCAGTAGTACCCATACCACGGCTTGAGCGCTTCTGCGGTGGCTGTGTCGCTCACGATCGCGTCGACGCGGGCTCGGATCTCTTCCATCTTGGCGAAGTCGGCGAGCTCAGCGGCGTTCGGCCCGGCATCGTTGACGATAGGCATTTTCTTGGTGAGGCTGGTCCATGCGTCGTCGACCAGGTCCTCATCGGATGCGCCGCCGGCAGTGAGGATTTGGAAGTTCTCCATGCGCCGCTGCTGCCAACCGGGCTGCAGCGATGCTGCCCACTCCGGTTCGGTCGGCCGGTTGGCCCGTACGTCGACCGTCGACGGGGTGCGCTGGAAGACGAACAGCTCATGCACGGCTTCGGCCAGCCGCGGCACGCACTGAATAGCGGTCGCGCCGGTTCCGATGATCCCGACGCGCTTGTCGGACAGGCCAGCTAAGTCGGTTCCGGTGTATTCGTAGTCCCAGCGGCTGGTGTGAAAGGCGTGTCCGCCGAAATTCGTAATGCCAGCGATCCCGGGCAGTTTGGGCTTCTGCAGATAGCCGTTTGCCATCGCCACGAACCTGGCGCGAATCTGGTCAGCGCGGTCGGTGGAGATCACCCATCGGGAACTAGCTGGCTCCCATCGAATTTCCCGCACCTCGGTCTGCAGACAAGCATCACGGTACAGGTCGTAGTGCTCGGCGATGCGGCGGCAGTGGGCCCAGATCTCGGCGCCCTTCGCGTACTTCTCGGTCGGGATGTAGCCGAGCTCTTCGAGCAACGGCATATAGACGTAGGACTCGACGTCGCAGGCGATTCCGGGGTAGCGATTCCAATACCAGGTGCCGCCCACGTCGGCGGCCTTGTCGATCAGCCGGACATTGTCGACGCCTAGTTGCTTGCATCGTGCGCCGATGAGTAACCCGCCGAAGCCGGCGCCGACGACCGCGACGTCGACCGCGTCGGTAATGGGGTCGCGGGTGAAGTCGGGGTCGGCCCACGGATCGTCGCCGAACCGGCGGAATGCGCCGGCGATTTCCACGTACTGGGAGATGCCGTCGGAGCGCAGGCGCCGCTGGCGTTCCCGCGCATATTTGGCGCGCAGCGCATCGGGGTCAAATGTCGTGCCATCGACCTCAGCCACGGCTGCCTGCGCTGATGCTATACGCCACGGCTGAATACTGAACCAATTCTGCGGACCAGGCAATGTTCGGGTGTGGCCGAATGTTCGGATTTTCGGTGCGACATCGTCATCTGCCGTGCATAGACACGTTACGGCGTCGATGCCAATTAGCTGATCAACAGCGCAAGTCTGTTGGCATGAGCCGCGACCACGACGATGCACAGCGAAGCGATGGGAAGGAGTGGCGCCCATGAGCACGGAGACGGTACTCATACCCTCACAAGAGCCGGACAAACCGGCCCCGGGAACACGCTCGTCGGCCGAGACGCGTTATTCGCTGTTGCTGTCCACCGATCCCGTCCAGATCGAAGCTGCGCAACGACTGCGCTACAACGTGTTCAGCAGCGAGCCGGGCTTCGCGCTGACTGGCCAGGACACCGGCCTCGACGCCGACCGATTCGACGAGCACTGTGATCACTTACTGGTGCGCGAGGACAACTCCGGGGAGTTGGTCGGTTGCTACCGGATGCTCTCGCCGACCGGTGCCGTCGCAGCCGGGGGGCTATATACCGCAACGGAATTCGACATCCAAGCGCTGGACTCGCTACGGCCGTCGTTGGTGGAGATGGGCCGTGCGGTGGTCCGCAACGATCACCGCAACGGCGCTGTCGTGCTTTTGATGTGGGCCGGAATCCTGGCCTACCTCGACCGATGCGGCTACGACTACGTCACCGGATGCGTGTCGGTGCCGGTGGCCGGGGACGGGGAACCGCCCGGCACCCAGATTCGCGGCGTGCGCGACTTCGTGCTGCGACGCCACGCCGCCCCACCGAACTACCGGGTGCATCCGCACCGGCCGGTGATCATCGACGGACGCCCCCTCGACGAGATCGCGCCGCCGGCGCGGCCGGCGATACCGCCGCTGATGCGCGGCTACCTGCGGCTGGGTGCGCG
Source organism: Mycobacterium sp. (assembly GCA_035642975.1). GTDB lineage: Bacteria > Actinomycetota > Actinomycetes > Mycobacteriales > Mycobacteriaceae > Mycobacterium. The sequence goes on along the minus strand of DASQRI010000756.1, from coordinate 4,959 downwards.
GATATGCGGTGAGCCGGCCTACGATGCCGACTTCGGCGTGGGCGATTTCCCCGCGCTGCTGGACAAACATCAGGCCGACACCCGCTACCTGCGGCGACTCCGCTCGATGTCGGCGGCCACCGAGGCCGCGGGACGGGTGGCTTGATGAGCACTCAACCGGCGCTCGACCACGCCTGGCTGCCGCGGGCGTCCTGCGATACGCAATGTCTGCACGCTGGCGGCTCGGAAACCTCCCACCGCGTGATCATGGGGCTGCGGGTCGCAAGACGGCTCAGCCTGGCACTGCTGTTGGCGCCGGCGCTGCCGGTGCTCGCCGTGGTGCTGCCGGGCTGGTCGAAGGCCAGAAAGATCTACTGCCGGATGCTGCTCTGGTGCCTCGGCGTCCGGATCACGTTGTCCGGCGGGCCGATTCGCAATCTGCCCGGCGTTCTGGTGGTTAGTGACCACATGTCCTGGCTGGACATCCTGACTATCGGCGCGGTGCTTCCGGCGGCCCGGTGGCGGGCGACACCGCTGTCGTTTGTCGCCCGGGCCGACGTGGCCGGCAACATCGCGGTGCGCATGATGGCACGCATCGTCAAGGCCATCCCGATCGAGCGCAACAGCCTGCGCCAGCTGCCCGACGTGGTGGCCACCGTCGCCGCCCGGTTGTACGCCGGTCACACGGTGGTGGCTTTCCCCGAGGGCACCACCTGGTGTGGCTTCTCCGTGCGATCGCACCAGGGCTCGGGCCCGTTCTATCCCGCGATGTTCCAGGCCGCCGTCGACACCGGTCGGCCGGTCCAGCCGCTGCGACTGCGCTATTTCCATCGGGACGGCCGCGTCTCGACCGTCCCGGCCTACATCGGCGACGACACGTTGTTGTGTTCGATCGGTCGGCTGATGGTCGCCCGCCGCACGGTGGCGCGCATTTACGTCGAATCACTGCAGCTGCCCGGTGACGATCGCCGCGAGCTGGCGCGTCGCTGCCAGGCTGCGATCCGCGTCACGCCGGCCTCGTACCCAGATCACGGGCAGCGCCCGTCCGTGCTGGCGTCCTGACCGTCGGAGGGGCGTCGGTATCCTGGGCAGGTCATGGTCTACCTGGATCACGCTGCCACCTCCCCGATGCACCCCGCTGCCGTCGAGGCGATGACGGCCGTGCTGAGCACCGTCGGCAATGCCTCCTCGCTGCACACCACCGGTCGGGCCGCCCGGCGTCGGATGGAGGAATCCCGCGAGCTGATCGCGGCCAAGCTCGGTGCACGCCCGTCCGAGGTGATCTTCACTGCGGGCGGCACTGAGAGCGACAACCTGGCCGTCAAAGGCATCTACTGGGCGCGCCGCGACGCCGAGCCGCGCCACCGCCGCATCATCACCACCGCGGTGGAACACCACGCCGTGCTGGACGCGGTGAACTGGCTGTCCGACCACGCAGACGCCCAGGTGACCTGGTTGCCCACGGCCGCGGACGGGTCGGTGTCGGGGGCCGCGCTGCGTGATGCGCTGCAGCGCCACGACGACGTCGCGCTGGTCTCGGTGATGTGGGCCAACAACGAGGTCGGCACCATCATGCCGATCGCCGAACTCGCCGCGATCGCCGCCGAATTCGACGTCCCCATGCACAGCGACGCGGTTCAGGCGGTGGGGCAGTTGCCCGTCTCCTTCGGCGCTAGCCAGGTGTCCGCGATGAGTGTGGCCGCCCATAAGTTCGGCGGCCCATCCGGCGCGGGCGCGCTGCTGCTTCGCCGTGATGTCGGCTGTGTGCCGTTGTCGCACGGCGGCGGACAGGAACGCGATATCCGCTCCGGCACACCCGATGTCGCCGGTGCGGTCGGCATGGCGACGGCGATGCAGCTTGCCGTGGACGGGCTGGAGGCCAACGCTGCGCGGCTACGAGTGCTGCGCGACCGCCTCATCGACGGTGTGCTGACCGGCATCGAGGACACCCGACTCAACGGCGCCACGGGCTCCCGACGGCTGCCGGGGAACGCACACTTCACCTTCGACGGATGCGAAGGCGATGCGCTACTGATGTTGTTGGACGCCAACGGAATCGAATGCTCCACCGGGTCGGCGTGCACCGCCGGGGTCGCGCAGCCGTCGCACGTGTTACTCGCCATGGGCGCCGACGCCGCCAGTGCCCGCGGATCGCTGCGATTGTCGTTGGGGCACACCAGCGTCGAGTCGGATGTCGACGCGGCCCTGCGGGTGCTGCCCGGCGTGGTGTCCCGCGCCCGGCAGGCGGCACTCGCCGCCGCAGGGGTGTCTCGGTGAAGGTCCTTGCCGCGATGAGCGGCGGCGTCGACTCGTCGGTCGCGGCTGCCCGCATGGTCGACGCCGGGCACGATGTGGTCGGCGTGCATTTGGCCCTGTCGCAGGCCCCGGGCACGCTGCGTACCGGCTCGCGGGGCTGTTGCTCCAAAGAGGACGCCGGCGATGCCCGGCGGGTCGCTGATGTGCTCGGAATCCCGTTCTATGTCTGGGATTTCGCGGACAGATTCAAAGAAGACGTGATCGACGACTTCGTGTCGTCGTATGCCCGTGGTGAAACCCCGAACCCGTGTGTGCGGTGCAACGAGCGGATCAAGTTCTCCGCGCTGGCCGCGCGTGCGCTGGCATTGGGATTCGACGCGGTAGCCACCGGCCACTACGCCCGGCTGTCCGGCGGGCGGCTGCGTCGTGCCGTCGACAAGGACAAGGACCAGTCCTACGTGCTCGCGGTGTTGACGGCGGGCCAACTGCGTCACGCCGCGTTCCCGGTCGGGGACACCCCCAAGTCGCAGATCCGTGCCGAGGCGGCCCGCCGCGGCCTGGCGGTCGCGGACAAGCCGGACAGCTACGACATCTGCTTCATCCCGTCCGGCGATACCCAGACCTTCCTGGGTGAGCGGATCGGCGTGCGTTATGGCTCGGTTGTCGACGGTCAGGGCAGCGTGTTGGCCACTCATGACGGCGTGCACGGTTTCACCATCGGCCAGCGCAAGGGACTGGGCATCGCCGGGCCGGGCCCCGACGGCCGGCCGCGCTACGTCACGGCGATCGACGCCGACAGCGGCACCGTCCGGGTCGGCTCGGCGGCTGACCTGGATGTGTGGCAGCTGACCGGGCACCAGCCGGTTTACACCGCGGGCACCGCGCCGCCAGGGCCCGTCGAGTGCGCGGTGCAGGTGCGGGCGCACGGCGAGGCCGTCGACGCGGTAGCCGAACTGGCCGGCGACGAGCTTGCGGTGCGGCTGCGCACCCCGCTGCGCGGTGTGGCGCCAGGGCAGACGCTGGTGATGTACCGCCCCGACCCGGACGGCGACGAGGTGATCGGCAGCGCCACGTTGATCAATCGCCGAACGTGAAACCACCGCCGAAATTTCGGCCGAATTTTCGCAACCAGTTCACGCTCGGCGAATCGGAGCTAGCCCGGCACGTTGGCCGCGATGTTCGTGATCACGATCGTGGACACCGACTCCGGGAACCCGCAGAACGTGACCTCCATCAGCACCACGGACTTGACGCGATAATCCCGCCCGCAGTCGCCGGGCCGGGTCTGCAGCGACCGTTCGTCGGCGTTCCAGGACCCGACGTAACCCAGCCCGGCCGAGCTGTCCGCGCAGTCGCGGACCGTTGCCACCAGAGCGCCGAACGCGCGACGCGCGGTCTCGGCGTCTTGGTAGGCGGCAGCGGCCTCCGAGATCAGCCCGCCGCGCGGCGGGTACTGGAACGTGGTTTTGTGGAACGTTTCAAGGTCCGGCCCGAAGGTGGCGGTGTCGGCGTAGACGAACCGGCATTGCGGTGGCGCGATCTTGGCCAGCGTGTCGATGTCCACCGGGGACTTGCCGTCCATTGACGGAATGATCGTGAGGTGTTCGTCGGCGCCGGTTATCGCCCGCATTCTGGACTGATCGAGCAGAACCCGGTCGACGTTGACGCCGGCGGGGGTGGGCTCGGCGCCGAATGCCGGTAACGCCGTGCCGTCCAGCACACGGGTGCACGCCGGGGCCAGCAGGGCCGCACAGCACAGCACCAACGCGCGCAACCTCATCGCCAAGGTCCCTTCCTTGAGCTGAGCGTAATCGCCGTCTCACGCCCTGGCACGCGGTGCCGATACCTCGATCGAATACGGTTGGCCGGTGAGTGTTTTCGCAACCGCCAGCGGCACCGGGTCATGGCCCGGCAGCATCGCGCGGCAGGCCGCCGAGGTCGTCGTCGGCGAACTGGGCACCGCGCTGGCCCATCTCGTCGAACTGCCGGCCCGGGGAGTGGGCGCCGACATCATCGGGCGGGCGGGTGCGTTGCTGATCGATGTGGCCATCGACACGGTGCCGCGTGGTTACCGGGTGACGGCCCGGCCCGGTGCGGTGACGCGGCGCGCGGTCAGCCTGCTCGACGAAGACATCGACGCGCTGGAAGAGGCCTGGGAGACGGCGGGTTTGCGGGGCAGCGGGCGGCCGGTGAAGGTTCAGGCACCCGGACCGATCACGCTGGCCGCGGAATTGGAACTGACCAACGGGCACCGGGCGATCACCGACCTCGGCGCCGTCCACGACATCACCGCCTCGCTGGCCGAAGGGGTCGCCGCGCATCGGGCCGAGGTGTCGCGTCGACTCGACACACCCGTGGTGGTGCAGTTCGACGAGCCGTCACTGCCGGCGGCGGTGGCCGGCCGACTGACCGGGGTGACCGCTTTGAGCCCGGTGGCCGCGATCGACGAGACGCTGGCCACCACGATGCTCGACACCTGTGCGGCCGCCGCAGGCGCCGAGGTGTCCGTCCACAGCTGTGCCGCGGCATTGCCATGGAAAGTGCTGCAGCACAGCGCTATTAGTGCAATATCGGTAGATGCTGGCACGCTTGGGGCCGGTGACTTGGACGCGATCGCCGAATTCGTCGAATCGGGCCGTGCCGTCGTGCTTGGCGTCGTCTCGGCCAGCACGCCCGCGCGGCGCCCGGCAACCGAGGAGGTCGCCGCCGCCGTCGTGGCGGTCA
>DASQRI010000755.1:0-3353 GCA_035642975.1 Mycobacterium sp. | reverse complement strand
AGGTTGTGGTCCACCGCTTCCAACGCCACCGCCTCGACCTCCCCACGGCTACGCGATTGCAGCCGCTGCACCACCTGCTGATAGGGCTGGATCGCGGAGTCGAAGTCGGCGTTCAGTTCCCCGACGGTCCCGTCGTGGAGGCGCTGCAGGCTGGCCGCGATGTTGTCGGTGTTCATGTTGATCAGCAAGCCCGTCCAGTCGACGGCGGCCTGCATGGCCCGGCTTTGGTAGCCGCGTTCGTCGACATCACTGCGGTGGGCCGACCAGATGAACCAGCCCAGCACGATCGCCGCCACGGTGAGCGCGCCCAGCCCCGCCGAGGCGACGCCGTAGCCCGAGATGACCGGGCCGTCGGCTTCTTCGAGCGTCGCATCGTCAGCAGACGCTTCGGTTTGCTCCTCGTCGGGCATGGCCGTGAGCCTAGCCGGGCGACGATGCGGAGCGCGTCAGCGCGACGAGGAGAAGCCCGGCCATCCGATCTAGCCGGTCGTTGGATCGACAAGATGCACGGCTCGACGGGATGGAAGGATGGTGGCGTGACGGTAGAAGCTATCCGCTCGGGGATCGACCTGAGCCATGTCGACGTTGGTGCCCGCCCCCAAGACGACCTGTTCGGCCATGTCAACGGCCGCTGGCTGGCCGACTACGCCATCCCGGCCGACCGCGCCACCGATGGCGCGTTCCGCTCGTTGTTCGACCGGGCCGAGGTCCAGGTGCGCGACCTGATCACCGAAGTCAGCGAGAAGAAGTCGGCGGCCGGCACCGACGAACAACGCATCGGCGACCTGTACGCCAGCTTCCTCGACGAGGACAGCGTCGAAGCGCGGGGTGTGCAGCCGCTGCTCGACGAGCTGGCGGCGATCGACGAGGCCGCCGACCCCGATGCGCTGGCGGCCGTTGTCGGCGCATTGCAACGCACCGGCGTGGGCGGCGGGGTCGGTGCCTACGTCGACACCGACTCGAAGAACTCCAGCCGCTACCTGGTACACGTCAGCCAGGCAGGTCTGGGGCTGCCCGACGAGTCCTACTATCGCGACGAGCAGCACGCCGAGTTGCTGTCCGCCTACCCCGGTCACATCGCCCGGATGTTCGCGCTCGTGTACGGCGGTGCGGCGGACGACCATGGGCAGACCGCGGCGCGGATCGTGGCGTTGGAGACCAAACTTGCTGCGGCGCACTGGGATGTCGTCAAGCGACGCGATGCCGACCTCACCTACAACTTGCGCACGTTCGCCGACCTGCAGGCGGACGCGGCCGGCTTCGACTGGTCCGGCTGGGTCAGCGCGCTGGGCAGCACACCGGACGCTGTCGCCGAACTCGTTGTGCGCCAACCGGATTACCTGACGACCTTCGCCCAATTGTGGCGCAGTGAGGACTTCGACGACTGGAAGGCCTGGGCCCGGTGGCGGCTGATCCACGCTCGGGCCGGCATCCTGACCGACGCCCTGGTCGCCGAGGACTTCGCGTTCTACGGCCGCAAGCTCACCGGCACCGAGCAGATCCGTGAGCGGTGGAAGCGAGGCGTTTCACTGGTGGAGGGCATGCTGGGCGACGCCGTCGGAAAGCTCTACGTCGAGCGACATTTCCCGCCGGACGCCAAGGCCCGCATCGACGCTCTGGTCGCCAATCTCCGCGAGGCGTACCGAGTCAGCATCAACGACCTGGACTGGATGACCCCGCAGACCCGGCAGCGCGCGCTGGCCAAGTTGGACAAGTTCACCGCCAAGGTCGCCTACCCGAAGACGTGGCGGGACTACTCGAACCTGGTGATCGACCGCGGCGACCTTTACGGCAACTACCAGCGCGGCACCGCGGTCAACTCCGACCGCGAGCTGGCCAAGCTCGGCGGCCCGGTCGATCGCGACGAATGGTTCATGACCCCGCAGACCGTCAACGCCTACTACAACCCGGGGATGAACGAAATCGTCTTTCCCGCAGGCATTTTGCAGCCACCGTTCTTCGACCCCGACGTCGACGACGCCGCCAACTACGGCGGTATCGGCGCGGTGATCGGCCACGAAATCGGCCATGGCTTCGACGACCAGGGCGCCAAATACGACGGCGACGGCAACCTGGTCGATTGGTGGACCGACGATGACCGCGCCGAGTTCGGTGCCCGCACCAAAGCCCTGATCGAGCAGTACGACGTGTACACGCCGCGTGGGCTCGACAACGGCCGGCACGTGAACGGTGCCTTCACGGTCGGCGAGAACATCGGCGATCTGGGCGGATTGTCCATCGCGCTGCTGGCCTACCAGCTGTCGCTGAACGGTGAGAGCTCCCCGGTCATCGACGGCCTGACCGGAGTACAACGGGTGTTCTTCGGCTGGGCGCAGGTGTGGCGTACCAAGTCGCGTGACGCCGAGGCGATCCGGCGGCTGGCCATCGACCCGCACGCGCCCCCGGAGTTCCGCTGTAACGGCGTGATTCGCAACATCGACGTCTTCTACGACGCCTTCGACGTTACCGAGAACGACGAGCTATACCTCGACCTGCCACGACGGGTCAGGATCTGGAACTAGTCTCGCCAAGTCCGCGCGAAAAGGCGCAAAAGCCCCCGACACGCCGAGCGCGCGGGGGCTTTTGCGACTGCTCAGCGGGTTAGAGCTGCCAGTCGTTCGAGCCGTCGTTCTTGCTGTAGGTACCGACGGAGTTCTTCACGACGATCGGGTCGCCGGCGCCGAAGTTGTCGAAGAACCACTTGGCATTGGACGGGCTGATGTTGATGCAGCCGTGGCTGACGTCGCGCTTGCCCTGGTCGGACACCGACCACGGCGCGCTGTGCACGTAGTCACCGCTGTTGTCGAACTGCACGGCATTCTCGACAGTCACCTTGTAGCCGTACGTCGAGTTGACCGCCACCCCGTAGGTCGACGAATCCATCACGACCTTGGCCTTCTTATCGAGCACGTAGTAGGTGCCGTTGGGCGTCTGGTGACCGCCGGCCGCCATGCCCATCGACATGGGGAAGGTCTGTTCCACCGTCCCGTTGCGGGTGACGATCAGCTGGTGGGCCGCGTCGTCGGCGGTCGCCGTCAGCGCGTCGCCGGTCTTGAAGTCCTCCACGGTGCCCGCGGCGTCGACGTGCACCGCGGTGTGCGCGGGCCAGAAACTCAGCGGGCGCCAGCGGACCTGGCTGGGGGTCAGCCAGTAGAACTTGCCGGGCACCGGCGGGGTCGACGACACATGGATGGCCCGTTCAGCCATCGGCTGGTCGGCGATCGGCCGCGCGAAGTTGATGATGATCGGCTCGCCCACGCCGACTGTCGCGCCGCTGACCGGATTGAAGGTCGGCGGCACGAACGGTGGGGCGCCGGTGAACGGCTGCGGGTTCTGGCCGACAACCGGTCCCG
>DASQRI010000754.1:0-9973 GCA_035642975.1 Mycobacterium sp. | reverse complement strand
AGACGCCTACGTTGATGCTCGAGCCGCCGCCGAGCCCCTTGCCCATCGACAGTGGCAGCACACGGCCGTGCAGGGCCGCATTCGGTTCACTCTGCAAGCCCCAGTCGCGTTCACTGCCCAGGTTGGTAGGCCACAGATCCGACGTCCACACACTGGGCACGTCGTCGCTGCCGCCGGCTTCTAACAGCAGAACCTGGGCATCGGGATTTTCCGCCACTCGCCGCGCAATCACCGAGCCCGACGTGCCCGCACCGCACACGATGAAGTCGTACCCCGGCTGCAAGGCCGCCCTCAATCGTTGCTGATTGACGCGCACCCGTTCGTCCAAATCGAATTCACGATCCAAATCTGAATTTCTCTGCATCACATAGCCTCCTGTCGATTTGTTCTGGTCGCTCAACGGGTGGGATCGAGCAGGATCTTGGCGTCGTGCGGCGAGGTGCCCAGCCGAGCGAAAGCCTCGGCGACACCATCGAGTCCGACAGTGCCGGTGAGTAGCGCGGCGACGTCGAAGTCACCAGCCGCCAGATGCGCAAACGTCTCGGCGAATTGCTCGGGCGTGTAATACAGCGAGAACCGGATGTCGAGTTCCTTGAGGACGCCTTGCGCCGGCTCGAAATGGTCGGTGCCGATGCTGATCCCGGCAACCACGATGCGTGTGCCGGCCGGGACCCCGTCGATCAGCTGTTGGATCAACCCTGGTGCGCCGACGCATTCGAAGGCGACCGTGGGGCGAATCGGCAGTTGCCCCAGCACCGCGGTCGGAGCGGCCATGCGCGCTGGTGCGTCGGTCGCCGCGGCGGCCGTCAACGCCTCGTAGGGTGAAGTGTCGGCCGGGTCGACGACGACGTCGGCACCCAGGCGCTGCGCGATCGCGCGCCGCTCGGGGGACAAGTCGCAGGCCACGATCGGGCCCACGCCGGTCATCTTCAGCACCGCGATCACGGCCAGACCGATTGGCCCGCAGCCCACCACGAGCGGCACGTCGTCATCGCCGAGCTCGGCCCTAGCGACGCTCCGGTAGGCGACCGCAAGCGGCTCGGTCAGCGCCGCAACATCGGTGGGCACATGATCGGGCACCTCGATGAGCAGCGGCTCCGATAACAGCATGCGCTCGGCGTAGGCGCCGGGAGCTTCTGGACCGGCGAACCCGAGCAGGACCGGCTGAGCGCGCAGCAGCATCGGCATCGACACGACTCGCCGCCCGACCGGAATGCGCGCCGCGGTGCCGGGGCCATAGGACACCACCCGGGCGACGAATTCATGGCCGAACACGATCGGACGCGACAGATCCAGCAGCTCGGCCCCGACCGCGCCCTGGAGGGCCGCGTTAAACGCCGGACCGTGTGCCGCGCAATGCAAATCCGACCCGCAGATCCCACAGGCCAGCACGTCCACCAAGACCTCGCCGGGACCCGGCACCGGCTCGGGCACCTCATCGACACGCAGCGCCGCATCCTGCATCAGCACCGCGCGCATCAGCCGTCCTGGGCCATGAAACCGGCGGCGCCGCCGCCGATGTAGTTGATCGCGCCCAGGTTCTGCTCGGCCGACAGGGTGTCGGTGAGATGGCGCAGCAGGGCCGCGTCGAGGATCGAGTGGAACTGCCCGTCCTCGGTGAAGTTGATGTTCGCGCCGACGACGTGGACCAGGATCACGGTGTCCTCGGTGTTGTCGGCGGGAGTGATGAAAGTGTGCACCGAGGAACCCGGCTCGTAGAGGTAGGAACCGGCGGTCTGCAGCTGATTTGGGTACTCGCGGTAGTGCCAGCGACCCGAGAGGGTGAACACCTCAGCGACACCGGTGTGGTAGTGCAACGGGATCGTCGCGCCCGGCTCGAAGGTGGCCCGCACAACCCACTCGCCCTTCTCGATGTCCAGCCGCAGCGGCTGAAAGTGCACGCCGGGGCCCAACGCGTTGCGCACCGTGGGGATGTTTTTCTCGTTCACCGTGAGAAGTTCGCCCTGCGGCAACGCCACCAACGGCAGCGCGGCCCCACTGCTGGTACTCGCCGGCGCGGGCGCGGTCATGAGAGTCGTGGACTGCGTCATTGGTTCCCCCTAGGGACAGGTCTTGCCCCTACTATCGATGTCGATTAATGCACGCACAACCGGAAATTATGCATACCAACTGTGCAGTAGCGCACAACGTAAACCTGGAGAATTCCTCGGGCCAACCCGATGAGCTTGATCCCCAGACGATGAGGTCGTAGCTCGGTTCCAGCCCGGAGGTCAGGCGTTCTTGGTTGGCCCGCATCCGTTCGGAAAAGTCCTGAGCGAGTTCAGAATCAGCGATCGGATCACGGGTCGGATGGATTACAGAACGTAGTGACCTGCGTACGCGGCCATTCGACGACGGACCCCTTTGCTGGAGCCAATGACACCGTCGAGGACTCTCACTACCGGGTCCGCGCCGGTGGGCACCAGCAGCAAGGCTTCGGGATCTCACGATATGTCTGCACCCCGGATGTATCGGCTGACGAAGCTCAGCCCAGCATCGGTGACTTGGTATTTGTGATGGGTTGGTTCACCGCGTTGAATCGTTACAGGCGATAGTTCGACTCGTTTCAAAAGCCCGTCCTTGACCGCGTGCAGGAGGAGGATCTCGAAACCCGTCGCGGCAGGGAAGGATTGTTGGTCGGTCTCGGCAATCTGGTCGAACGCCCGACGCTCGAAATCAGAGTAGCGGCTGTTCAAGATCCCGAGATTGCGCTTATACATGCGGATCGACTGCCGATCGATTTCTCTGTTTTGGTCGTATCGGGTACAGCAGTTCGGGCATAACGCGATGAGGTTCTCGAACGAGTCATCATGGCTCTGTGATTCAGGCACGATGTGAGCTACCTCGGTCGTTGGGTGCCGACAGGTGGGAATGGCGCATCTATGGCCCGCCTCGACCAGCACCATTCTTTTGACCTCTGCGCATGGATGATCAATCGTCGGAAACGTGAGCGCGGATCTGACGGCTAGCGCACCACGGCCGGCCCGGCGAGGTTGCGGCCCGTGCGGGATCTGAGGTGCGTCAATGGCCCGATGTAAATACAATCCCAACCTCCAGGCGACAAGGCTCACTGCTATCCCCAACACCCAGTAGGTCAGCACCACGTGCCACCAGGGTTGGGTGGGCTCCTGGTAAGCGGCCACCAGCAACGTGCCGGTCGTTGTCGAGCCCATGAGTCTCCCCTGTCGCCGCTCGATACTTGTTCTATTGGTGACGCGCGACCGGGACCGAGGAGGTCATCTCAGGCGGTGTGACCTTGGTCACCCAGCGCTGGGTGCTGGCCGGGCGCGGGCGTGGCCCTGCGATATGACGTGAGCCTTCGGGTGGTTGCCGGTTGTTGAATTCATCACGTCGGCGGTGTCCTGCCCGCATGGTGATCACAAACCCCGGCTCGCCAGCCACATATGGATCCGCTGAGCAACGGAGGCCCACGTGCTGTCGAGCATCATCTGGTGACCCGTATCCGGAAAGAATTCGGCCACAGTGCGATACGCGGCGGCTGTGGCGAGAACGTCTGTCCGCCTGTATGTTCCGTCGCTGTGTCCACCGAGAACCAGCACTGAAGTGCTGACCCGCTCCGGCGTCACGCGATTGCCCAGCGTCATGTCCAGGTTCAGCGCCCGCAGGCTGTCGGGCTGAAAGCGCCTAGCCGCATCGGCTAGGACGGCGTCGGGGGTGCGTTCGCTGAAGTACAAGTTGCGGAATCCATCCGAGGTGCCGTAAAGATCCGACGGGTCACCGGTGAGGCCGAACTTCATGCAGTTTCCGGGCCGCTGCCGCATCAGTCGCGTCAGAGCCCCAAGGTGACCCCGCGGTGGCGCCGACGCCATCAACACCGCACCCGGCGCGTCGTGTGTCTCCAGGTACTTCTGTACGACGAACCCTCCCATCGAATGACCGATCACCACGGGCTTCGGCGACAGGCCAGCACACACCGAGCACAGGTCCTCGACGTAGTCGGCGATTGAGCAGCTGCGGACGGGTTTTGAGCTCGGGCTCGATCCGTGACCGCGAAGGCTGAACGCGACGGCCCGGTAACCGTGACCAGCGAAGAAATCTAGGAAGTTCTCGTCCCAACACCACGCAGCTTGAAAAGCGCCGTGCACGAACACGAGAGGAACAGGGTGCGATCCGCTGCAACGCCCCTTGTCGATCACTTCCAGCCTGCTCGTCGTTGCCGAACCCATGAGCTTCCTCCCCTAGTCCTTCCGGCCAAGCAGCACTGGACGTGCCAGATCGAGATCAGATTCATCGTTGTTGCCAGCCGTGGTCGTGTAGGCGTCGAGGTCGAAGCGCTTGGTCTGGTTTCGGAAGCGGAAGGTGAAATCGGGCCAGATGGTGGTGTTGTTGCCGTGAGCGTCGAGATACCAACTGGCACAGCCGCCGGTCATCCACACCGATGAGGCGAGTTTGCGTTGGAGGGTCTCGTTGTAGGCGTCTTGCGCTTCCCGGCGCACCTCAAGGGTCCTGAGGCCGTGTGTTTTCATGGTGTCGATGGCGTCGACGATGTAGTTGAGCTGGGCTTCGATCATGTACACCACCGAGGTGTGGCCCACAAAGGTGTTGGGGCCCACCAGAAAGAACATGTTGGGAAAGCCCGCGATGGCGCTGCCTTTGTAGGCCTGCTTTCCCTTGTCTGCATAGGTCTGCGCCAGCGTGCGTGCGTCGCTGCCACAAATGAGGTCGAACATGGGCGAGTCAGTGACATGAAAGCCCGTTGCCAGGATGATTGCGTCGACCTCACGCGCGGTGCCGTCCACGGTGATGATCCGGCGGCCGTCGACCTCGCGGATGCCTTCGGTGATCAGCTCCACGTGGTCGCGGTCCAGGGTCGGATACCAATCGTTGGACAGCAGCATGCGCTTGCAACCCAAGCGGAAATTGGGAGTGACTTTGCGGCGCAGCTCGGGGTCTTTGATTTCGGTGCGGATCTTGGCCCGCAACACCAGCTCCACGGGTTTCATCAGCCGCGGCGCCTTGGCCAGTCCCACGACCATTGCTTCTCGATTGGCGTAGATGGCGGCCCTCGCCAGGCGCATGACGCTGGGCACGGTGCGAAATGCCCACCGCTCGGCGCGGGTGAAGGTGCGATCGCGCCGTGGCACCAGCCAGGGCGCGGTGCGTTGGTAGACATCGATGTGGGCGGCGACGTCGGCGATGGCGGGCACAATCTGGATCGCCGAGGCGCCGGTGCCGATGACCGCGACCCGCTTACCGCTCAGATCGGTGTCATGATTCCATCGCGCGGAGTGGAACAGTTCGCCGTTGAAGTCTTCGATGCCCGCGATGGCGGGCAGCGACGGCTCGGTCAGCGTACCGAACGCCGCGATGACCACGTCGGCGCTGAATCGCCCTTGGTTCGTCAGCAGCTCCCAGCGCTGCCGGCCGTCGTCCCACGCCGCGTTTTTGACCTCGCACCCGAAGACATGGCGGTCGAGCACACCGGCGTCGCGGGCGACACCGCGGATGTAGTCCTGGATTTCGGATTGGCGGGCAAACGATCGTGTCCAGCTCGGGTTGAGCGCAAACGAGTACGAATACAGGTGGGAGGGCGCATCGCTGGCCGCGCCGGGATAGGTGTTGTCGCGCCAGGTGCCTCCGACGTCGTCGCCGCGTTCGAGCACCAAGAAATCGTGGTGGCCCGCCTGGTCTAGTCGGATCGCTGCGCCCAAACCGGAAAAGCCGCTCCCGATGACAGCGATCGGCACGTGTCTGGTCGTCGAATCCGTGCTAGACGCATTGTGAGCCGGTGTGCGGGCGAACTGTTCTGCGTAATTGTTTGGGTCAGGAGATGTTGTTGGGGGCATGACCTGAACCTAAAACATCTGAAGTCATCTGTCATCAGATGGTGACCGCCATCACATTGGGAGTACGGCAACTGGCGCAGCTACCAGACGAGCCCTCTGACTTCGCTCTCTCGGCCGCGGAATCAGTGCCTGTTCAAGACAGCCAACCGATCGGCTATCGCGTCGAACATCGTCATAACCAAGTCCACGACGTCTGCCTGCGTCAGGCCTTCCTCTCCATCAAGCCATGCCATCAGCAGCTCATTGGTCGCCGCGACAATACCGACCGCGAGCAGCTGCTGTTCCTGGGCTTTCTCGGGCCCGGCGGGCGGCAACAATTCTGCGACCAGCGCGGCAAACTTGTGAAACCCCACCTGCCGTTGCTGGCGGGCCAGTGGGCCGCCGCTGATGACTTCGCGCAGCTTGATCCGTGCACGGCCGGGGTCACCTTGCAGCGAGCTGGCCATAGCCTCAACCATTGCGCGCGCGCCCTCTGATCCCCCGCGGGTGGCGTTGATCGCCGCACGGCAGCCGGCCACTTCTTCATCGACAATTTGGTCATAGACCGCGGCCAGCAGCGCATCGAGGTCGGCGAAGTTTTCGCCGAAGTACCGGTCCCGCAGCCCCGCCTGCCGCAGCACCGCGCGGATCGACGTGCCGGCGTAGCCGTGCTCGCCGAAAAGCATGCGACCGGCGTCGATCAACTGCTGGCGCCGCTCTGCTACCCGTTCGGCCGCTGTCTTGCCGTCGTAATCCCTCATCGGCCCCTTCTGTCGTCAAGGCCGCCGTCGTGGGCGGCCACCCAGGCACAACGCATGGTAGCTGCGACCAGTAGTCCATGCCGTCAATGTGATGCCATTCACCATCTGATGCTATATGACCTCAGATGGTTTAGCGTCAGGTCATGACCTCAACAACATCTCTTCACGCCCGTGAATCATTCGACTTCGTCATCGTGGGCGCCGGAAGTGCAGGTTGTGTGCTGGCCAATCGCCTTTCGGCGGATCCGTCGGTGCGGGTACTGCTGCTGGAAGCGGGCCCCGAGGACACCGCCGAGGCGATCCGGGTGCCGGCGCTGTTTTCGTCCTTATTCGGCTCCGACGTCGACTGGAACTACCAGCTTGAGCCACAGGCTCACTATCAGGGATGGAGCCGCTGGCCGCGGGGCAAGACGCTGGGTGGCTCGTCGTCAATCAACGCGATGATATATATCCGGGGTGACCGGGCCGACTTCGACAGCTGGCGCGACCGCGGCTGCGGAGGATGGGGCTATGACGATGTGCTGCCCTACTTCATCAAGGCTGAGCACAACACCCGGCTGGGGGCGCCGCTCCACGGCACCAACGGCGCGCTGCACGTCCAAGACCGTGCATTCACCCATGAGCTGTCCCCGGCCTGGATTGACGCCGCCGTGGAGTGGGGCTTGCAGCGCAATGACGATTTCAACGGCGCATCTCAAATCGGGGCGGGCACCTACCAAGTGACCTGCCGCAACAGCCGGCGCTGGTCGAGTGCGGACGCCTATCTGCGGCCGGCGATGGCGCGCCCTAATCTCGTCGTGCGGGTGGGTGCCCACGTCACCCGGGTGCTCTTTGACGGCACCCGCGCCACCGGCGTGGCCTACCTGGACAGCCACACCGCCGCGGAAACCATCGTGCGAGCCGAATCCGAGGTGCTACTCAGCGGCGGGGCGATCAACTCGCCACAACTGTTGTTGCTATCGGGCGTCGGCCCAGCCGAGCACCTGCGCGCGTTAGGCATCGACGTCGTCGCCGATCTGCCCGGAGTGGGGCACAATCTGCAAGACCACGTGCAGGCGCCGGTGATCTGGGCGATCGACAACTGCACCGACCTCCTGGACATGGCCACGCCGGAGAATATGGCGCTGTGGCAAACCCGCGGTCTGGGTCCGTTTGCATCCAACTGCTCCGAGGCGGGCGGCTTCCTGTCGCTGCGCGGCAACGACGTAGCCGATGTCCAGTTCAGCTGCCTACCGACCGCATTTGGCAATCCCGATCGCAGCCTGCCTGGCGCGCGCGGCTTCACCGTGTTTGCCAGTGCGAACCATCCGCGCAGCCGCGGCCGGGTCTGGCTACGCTCCACCGACCCCTTCACGCCGCCCCACATCGACCCCGCATATCTATCCGAGCCGGCCGACCTCGAGGTCATCAAGGCCGGACTGCGCACCGCCATCGAAATCGCCAACCACAAGCCGATCGCGAAGTACCTGAAGGCCCTTAGCCTGCCCACCGAGGCCAGCCTCGACGACACCTCGCTCACCGAACACGTCCGACGTTGGGCACAAACCGAATGGCACGCAGTAGGCACCTGCGCGATGGGCGCGGATAACACCGCGGTGGTCGATCCAGCCCTCAGGGTCCACAACGTGGAGGGCCTGCGCGTGGTCGACGCATCGGTGATGCCGACGGTGATCAGCGGGAACACGAACGCCGCCACCATGATGATCGCCGAGAAGGCAGCCGACCTCATCACCATGTGCGGGCGACGTTGCCTCACGCCCCAGAGCTGACGAAATCGCGGAAGGCCATAGCGGCTGGGGCCAGGGGCCTATCGGCGGCCCAGATCAGACCGATGTTGCGAGTTGCCTTGGGGCGCAGCGGTATTTCCACAGTTCCGGGCCGCGGTGTCGGCTCTGCCTCGGGCAGCACGGCCACGCCCAGACCCGCCGCGATGAGGCCGCGCAGCGTGTCCACGTCATCCCCTTCGAAGGCCAATATCGGGAGGAACCGGGCCGCCTCGGCAAGTTCGTCGGTAATTCGGCGCAGGCCGTAGCCGGGCTTCATCCCGACCGACGGCTCCCGGGCGAGATCGGCCATCCGCACCCAATTCCGGCCGGCCAGTCGGTGTTCGGTGGGCACCGTCACTACCAATTGCTGCTCCTTCAGGGTGACCTTGGCGAACTCGCCCGGCCCCGGCAGTGGCGCAGTGAACGCCAGGTCAGCGCGCCCGCTGCGGACGTGGTCACGCAGTTCCTCGTGCGGGCCCTGCAGCAGGCTGAACCGGATGTGCGGATGCTCCCGGCGGAACGCCCGCAACAGCCCGGGCACCAGATGCTCGCCCAGTGTCTGCATGAATGCCAGCACCACGTGGCCGTGCTCGGGATCGCCCTCGTCGACGGCCTGCCGCACACCAGCGGCCAGAACAGACAGCGCCCGATCTGCTGCTTCGGCGAGGTAAGCGCCGGCGCGGCTGAGCCGGATGCCGCGCCCGTCGGGTACCACCACCGGCGTGCCCAACTGGCTCGACAACATGGCCAGCCACCGGCTCGCGGTCGGCTGCGGTACGCCCAATGTGGCCGCGGCCCTCGTCAGATTGCCTTCCTCGGCCACCGCGCGAAGCAGCGCCAGCTTCGGGGCCAGCGACCCCGCAAGTGTTTCCTCGGACACACCTGCGATTGTCACTCCCCCGGGCTGTGCTGGTCTAGCCCTGTGGATTCATATATGAATGGATCATCCCTGATTTCGGTATTAGACGGATCGATTGCCCATAACTACCGTCGGGTGACGTGGTCATTTATGCATCACTGAAGGGCAGACACATGGAAGCCCAAATGTCGGTGGGAAGACGCTGCTCGCAGTTACCGGCACCTACACATTCGTGTCGGCGGCAACGACATCGAAGCGCAATTCTGAAAGCATTGGACGCAGGCACACCGCTGTTCGTACAGACATATGGCGGCGAGGTCACTGGCAAACACGAGGAGTCACGTCATGGCAGCACCGCAGTACGGCGACTATCAACACGAAATCTATCTCAACGGCCTCGACGGCCAATTACCAAGGTATCCGGTAGATTTCACCTCACTCGAGCGGGCCGCGGCCGAGGTGCTGCCTTCGTTTGTGCAGTCTTACGTGGCCAGTGGCTGCGGCGACGAGGGCACGCAACGCGCCAACGTCGATGCCTTCTCGCGCTATGCGATCGTGCCACGCATGCTGGTCGGCGCCACCGAACGCGACCTGTCGGTGTCGCTGTTCGATATGAAATTGCCGACGCCGTTGTTCATGTGTCCCATCGGGGTCATCGGGCTGTGCTCGCAGGACTTCCACGGCGACATTGCAGTGGCGAAGGCCTCCGCGCAGACCGGGGTCCCGATGGTGGCATCCACGTTGACCCAGGATCGCCTCGAAGACGTCGTCCCGCACGCCGGTGAAACACCGGGGCTGTTC
>DASQRI010000753.1:0-2964 GCA_035642975.1 Mycobacterium sp. | reverse complement strand
AAAAAGATCCTCGGGATCGAGCTGGTATGGACGGATGCCTGCGATGGCGGCCGTGACGCCGGCGGCCTCGCCCACCGGATCGGCGAACGCAAGGATGGGTAGCAGCTGCGGATCACCGCTCGGCAGCGGTAGTCCGTTTGCCGTTGTGACGACAAGATCGCGGGTTTCTTTCCGGGCCCTACCCCACCAGCAAGCGGTGGCGGCGGTCTGTAGGGCACGCGGAGCCAGAGCTGGTGCGACCGCGGCGATCTCGCCGGCGGCGTCTGCGGCCGCCGCCGCCCGGTCCGGTCCCGACCAGATGTCCGCGCTTGAGGCTTCGCCGATAAATGTTAGGTGGGCCCGCGTTTGCTTCGATAGCGGCAACGTCGTTGCCTGATTCAGCAAACGTCGGGCGACCTCGTGGTGACCGATGTCTAGTTCCATTTCGGCAGCCTGGACCAGCAGCCGGCCTCGGACCATCGGCTTGGTCGTAAGTTCCGACGCCCGCTCGAACGCGGCCGCGGCGACGGCCGACGCGCCACGACTGATCTCGCGGATACCCGCCTCCTCCAGCTCCAGGGCAAGCTGATCGTCGGGCCCCGCAGCAGCTGCCGCGCGATGTTCGAGCGCCCTGTCGGGCATGTGGTCGTACACCTCGGCGAGCGCCGCATGCGCTGCGTGGCACGCTGACGCTGTCGCCGCAGACACCACTGCCGCGCCGATCAGCGGATGGCGAAACAGCCCGTTTCGTTCCCTTGTGACCAGGCCGGCTTCCACCGCGGGTAGGAGGTCATCGTCTGAGAGCGCACGCCCCGCCAGCTTGGATGCGGCGGCGAACTGCAAACCCGAGTCACCACCCTCGTCGAGCGCGGTGACAAGTAACAGATCGAGTGTCGGCGCTGGAAGGGTGGGCAGAAGCTCGCCGAACGTGTGGGTGAGGCGCGCGGTCATCGGCAGTGGCGCCAAACTGGACAGGTTGTCTCCGCGAACAGCGGCGCGCGCGAACTCCATCAGGGCAAGGGGGTTGCCGGCGGATGCTTCCAGTACACGAATCCGCACCGACTCGGAGATCGACGGCGTAACGCGATTGATGAGACGCGCGGACTCGGCGGTGTTGAGGCGGTCTAGATGCAGGCTAGGAAGGTCGGCGATCGCGTTCGGAATAGCTTGAAGATCGCGCGAAGTGATCAGCAGCAGTATGGGGTCCAGTTCGATTCGGCGTCCGATGAACCCGAGAGCCTGCACGGTGTATGGGTCCAGCGAATATGCATCCTCGACGACGATTAGCAGGGGTGATCCCTCGGTCGCATCGGCGAGCAGCTCGAGGGCCGCGAGGGCGACCAGGAAAAGGTCATTTGCAACAGCTCCGCTGCGCCCGAACGCGGCGTCGAGCGCATTGCGTTGGGGCGCGGGCAGGCTAGGTGCATGGGCTAGGTAGGGCCGCAGCAAGCGGTGCAAACCGGCGAACGCCATTGTCTGCTCCGCGGGCAGGCCCACCGTCCGCGCCACTCTGACCCCGCGGGCGCGAGCTAGCCGACCGAACTCGTCAACAAGCGCTGACTTCCCGATGCCGGGATCGCCATAGATGACCAGCGATGCGCCTCCCGCGCCGACATCGTCGAGGAGGGCTTGCAGCGACGCGAGTTCGGACTCCCGACCGACCAGCACCATCTCGTCCGCAGTCGCCGGGCTGCGGGACGGCCCCGTCGAAGCAGAGACGTTCACGGTGCGTCCGCGGTCGTTTCACGGATACCGCTCGCAAGCCGCCGCCGGGCACACTGGCCGGAGAAAGGACGGAACCGGCGGTGCTTCGCGGTCGCTGCGCAGCCGGTCATCGGTCGGATTACCAAGTGCTTAGTTTCGCATGCACGTCGCGGGTGGTGAAAGGCCTCGCTCTGTTCCGCGGGATCGGGCACCCTCGGCGCCGCGGCATCGTCAGGTTGTTGCGTCCGTGGATGAGATGGGCAGTCTGAATCGTGAGGCTGCCGTCATTCCGGTTTGGGCATGAGTTCTTTCGTTATTGGTCTGAACGCCGTTAGGTGGGCGGATTCTGTGCCTTGTAGGTCATGGTCCACACCGCGTCGACCGCGGGCTGATATTCGTTGCCCTCCCACGGATCCCCGCAGATGTGAAGATGCGCGTACGGCGTGCCCGCGAACATGATCATGGTGCCGGCATCACGCATAACGGTCGACAGACCGGTGTGCTCGGCGGTAAACGGCCACATGAGCATCCAGTGCGGACCGATGGGAATCAACGGGCTGGTGTGGTCGAACGGGTCGGTGTAGCTGTGCTGCACGGCGCCGTTGAGCATGTAGATGAGCCCCGGTGACGTGTTGGTGGGCTTAGGTTTTCCCGCCATGATGTCTGTGAACCATTGCATGCCCATTTCGTCGGCGCACATGTCGGCTGAGGCAGTCTCGACACCGGGCATGCATGTCCAGCCGTTGGTGCCTTCGCGGAGCACGGTCATTGTGCCGTCGGCGCCCATCTCGACGACTTTCGCGCCGTCACGGATCGCGGGCGGGCCCGACTTCAGTGCGCGTGCGATGCGGTATTCGGTGATGACATCAGACATGAGCGGGTCCTTTCAGTGGTGGTGCCTGGCTGTGTGCCGTGTCTTCTCGGGATCCGCAGCTGGAATAGCGACGGTGTTCTTTCTTCAGGGGCCGTTACTCTGCATCGCGTCCGTTGTTGAGTCCTAGAGACCTGGTGTGCCGTTCAAAGCCGCGAACGCGTCATTGGCTTCTGACGGATTGTGACCGTTAACGGCGCTTTTTTCCGGTGCTCCGTCGCGCAGAATCTGGTGTTGCGGCGGGCCTTGCCAGCGGGTGAACAGGTCGTTGTCGAGCTCGACGCCCAAGAGGTCGAGGGCGCGGTTGACGGTCTGGTCGATCACGTCGGCCAGCGTCTGGGGCCGGTGGTAGAAGGCCGGCATGGGCGGCATGACCACCGCCCCCAGTTCGGCTACCTGGACCAGGAGCC
>DASQRI010000752.1:0-8965 GCA_035642975.1 Mycobacterium sp. | reverse complement strand
GTTAGCCTATGGTTTGCCGGCCCCGCGACCCGAAGGAGGGCAACGACAGTCCTAGCGGCGGGTTTGCGACGACGTGATTCATCAGCGCCATGTTGGCCGATCGTTCGGCACAGCAGTGTAATCTGCATCCGAAGTGCCGGGGGTCCACTACGAGAGTGAGGCCAGCGATGGTTACCGAGTTCAACGGCAAGGTCGAACTGGATATCCGTGATTCGGAACCGGATTGGGGCCCGTTCGCAGCGCCGACCGCGCCGGAGGGCGCCCCGAACGTCCTTTATCTGGTGTGGGACGACACCGGTATCGCGACGTGGGACTGCTTCGGCGGCCTGGTGGAGATGCCGGCGATGACGCGCATCGCCGAGCGCGGAGTGCGGCTGTCGCAGTTCCACACCACGGCTCTGTGCTCACCGACTCGGGCGGCATTGCTGACTGGTCGCAACGCCACCACCGTCGGTATGGCGATGATCGAAGAGTTCACCGAAGGCTTCCCCAACTCCAACGGCCGCATCCCGTTCGAGACCGCATTGCTGTCCGAGGTGTTGGCCGAACGGGGCTACAACACCTACTGCGTGGGTAAGTGGCATCTGACGCCACTCGAAGAATCCAATCTGGCTGCCACCAAGCGACACTGGCCGACCTCGCGCGGATTCGAACGTTTCTACGGCTTCATGGGCGGCGAGACTGACCAGTGGTATCCGGACCTGGTGTACGACAATCACCCGGTGAACCCGCCGGGGACCCCGGAGGACGGCTACCACCTGTCGAAAGACATCGCGGACAAGACGATTGAGTTCATTCGCGACTCCAAGGTGATCGCACCGGACAAGCCGTGGTTCAGCTACGTGTGCCCGGGCGCCGGTCATGCTCCGCACCATGTCTTCAACGAGTGGGCGGATCGCTACGCCGGCAAGTTCGACATGGGCTACGAGCGGTACCGCGAGATCGTGCTGGACAGGCAGAAGTCGATGGGCATCGTGCCGCAGGACACCGAGCTGTCGCCGGTCAACCCCTACCTGGACGTGAAGGGACCCGACGGTCAACCATGGCCACTGCAGGACACCGTGCGCCCCTGGGGCTCGCTGAACGACGAGGAGAAGAAGTTGTTCAGCCGGATGGCGGAGGTGTTCGCCGGTTTTCTCAGCTACACCGACGCCCAGATCGGGCGAATCCTGGACTATCTCGAGGAATCCGGCCAGTTGGACAACACCATCATCGTGGTGATCTCCGACAACGGCGCCAGTGGTGAGGGTGGGCCCAACGGATCGGTGAACGAGGGGAAGTTCTTCAACGGCTACATCGACACCGTCGAAGAGAGCATGAAGCTGTTCGAGCACCTCGGCGGACCCGAGACCTACAACCACTATCCAATCGGATGGGCGATGGCCTTCAACACGCCCTACAAGCTTTACAAGAGGTATGCCTCGCATGAGGGTGGTATCGCCGACACCGCAATCATTTCGTGGCCCAACGGAATTGCGGCGCATGGCGAGGTGCGTGACAACTACGTCAACGTCTCCGACATCACCCCGACGGTCTATGACCTGTTGGACGTCGAACCGCCGGAATCCGTCAAGGGCATCTCGCAGAAACCGCTGGACGGCGTGAGTTTCAAAGCGGCACTTGCGGACTCAGCTGCTGACACCGGCAAGGAGACCCAGTTCTACACCATGCTGGGCACCCGCGGGATCTGGCACAAGGGCTGGTTCGCCAACACCGTTCACGCGGCCACACCCGCGGGTTGGGGTCACTTCGACGCTGACCGCTGGGAGCTTTTCCACATCGAAGCCGACCGCAGCCAGTGCCACGACCTTGCCGACGAGCACCCCGGCAAGCTGGAAGAGCTTAAGGCGCTGTGGTATTCCGAAGCGGCCAAATATAACGGTCTGCCGCTGTCGGATCTGAACATCTTCGAAACGCTGTCGCGGACCCGTCCATACCTGGTCAGCGAGCGTGACTCGTACATTTACTATCCCGATTGCGCAGATGTTGGCATCGGTGCCGCCGCGGAGCTGCGGGGCCGATCGTTCGCCGTGCTGGCCGAGGTGACCGTGGATACCACCGGCGCTGAGGGGGTGTTGTTCAAGCAGGGCGGCGCCCACGGCGGGCACGTGCTGTTCATCCAGGACGGTCGATTGCACTACGTGTACAACTTCCTTGGCGAGCGTCAGCAGGAGATTTCCTCGTCGAGTCCGGTGCCGCTCGGCAGACACCTGCTCGGTGTTCGCTACGCACGGACCGGAACGGTGCAGAACAGCCACACCCCACTCGGTGACGCCACGCTTTTCATCGATGACGCGACGGTCGGTACCCTGGCGGACGTGCAGTCGCACCCGGGAACGTTCGGATTGGCGGGTGCTGGTATCACGGTCGGGCGCAACGGCGGCTCGGCAGTGTCCAGCCGGTACAAGGCGCCGTTCGCGTTCACCGGCGGCACTATCGCCCGAGTCACCATCGACGTCTCCGGCCGGCCGTACGAAGACCTGGAAAAAGAACTGGCGCTGGCTTTTTCACGTGACTGAGTTTCCGTTCGGATCTGTCTTGGCTGTGCCGGCGGCGGCCGCACTGGTGGCGATCACGGTGCTGTCCGGCTGCGTCAGGACCATCGAAGGCACCGCCGCCTGGACCGGTGAGACGGCCCCCTCCACGGCGGCCGGCTCGACGGCGACGCAACAGCCCACGAAGGGCAGCGGACCACCGGTTCCCGGAATCGAGACCACGCTGCCGGACCAGATACCGCCCAACGCATTCGTCTGCTTTCCGGAACCGAGCGGCGTCGGCATGGGCACCCTCGCCCAGGTCGCCGACCCGACCGCGCCGAGAGTCACCGTCGCGTTGCCCGACGGTTGGACGGCGGAACCCGGCCAAGGCGATGTGGCGTTGACGCTCAGCGGACCCGACGGGCTGACCGGGACCGTGAACATCGCCGCGACACTGCTCGACCCGGCCGCGGCCTTCGCCGACTACGCCGCCACGCTGGCGCGCTCCAAGCCCGACCTCCAAGTCGATACCGCCGGCGCAAAGTTCTGCGGCTACAGCAGTCAGAAGTTGAGCGGAACATACTCCGGACCGCCGGGCACGCTGGATTTCGCCGACCGCATCACCCACATCTGGACCAACACCAAGAATTACCTGGTCATTGTTCACCTGGAGGGGCCGGCGGGTGCGCCGGGATTCGACGCGGCGAAAACCGCCCTGATGCAAGACTTCGCGGTGGTCATACCCTGAAGGCATGGCCACCGAGCTCGTCGAACTGCCCGCCGGGTCGTTCCGTATGGGGTCGACAAGCTTCTACCCGGAGGAAGCACCGATCCACACGGTGAACGTCGGCGCCTTCGCCGTCGAGCGCCATCCGGTGACCAATGCTCAATTCGCTGAATTCGTCTCTGCGACAGGGTATGTGACGGTAGCTGAGCAACCCGTCGACCCCGCGCTCTATCCGGGAGCCGACCCCGCCGGGCTGCGCGCGGGTGCGATGGTGTTCCGCCCGACACCAGGGCGGGTCGACTTGCGCGACTGGCGGCAATGGTGGATGTGGGTCCCGGGGGCCAGCTGGCGCCACCCGTTCGGGCCGGACAGCGACGTGGCGGACCGAGCCGATCATCCGGTCGTGCAGGTGGCCTATCCCGACGCCGCGGCCTATGCGCGTTGGGCCGGGCGGCGACTGCCGACCGAGGCCGAGTGGGAATATGCGGCGCGCGGTGGCGCCACCACAACGTATGCCTGGGGCGACGAGGAGAAGCCCGGCGGGACGTTGATGGCCAACACCTGGCAGGGCAGGTTTCCGTACCGCAACGACGGCGCACTCGGCTGGGTCGGAACCTCGCCGGTGGCTGCGTTCCCGCCCAACGAGGTCGGCCTGTTCGACATGATCGGAAATGTCTGGGAATGGACGACCACCGAATTCTCGGCCCATCACCGGCTCAGTCAGCCACCCAAAGCCTGTTGTGCGCCAACGGGACCGGCCGACCCGACAATCGCGCAGACACTCAAGGGTGGGTCGCATCTGTGCGCACCCGAATACTGCCACCGGTATCGGCCGGCGGCGCGCTCACCCCAGTCGCAGGACACCGCGACCACACACATCGGATTCCGATGCGTGCGCGATCTGCCCGCCTGATCAGCTGATGGCGTTGGCCGCGCTCGACACCCTCGCCTGGAAGTCGGGTGGCAGCGGGATGTAGCCGTTCTTGTCGAGGTCGATCTGGCCGGGGCCCAGCGTCGCCTGCAGGGCGGCTTTGACGGCCTGGCCGATCTGGGGGTCGGGGTACTTGGAGCAGACGATCTCGTACGTGGCCATCACGATCGGGTAGACGTCTTCTTGGCTGGGGTTGTAGAACGACGAGAGGTCGAGCACCAGGTCGTTGCCCTTGCCGACGATTTTGGCACCGGTGATGGTCTTGCCGACGGAGTCGGTGCCGATGCGTACCGGGCGCCGCGTTTTGCGGCTTGCCGGGGTTTTGATCTCCGCGGCGTAAAGCCCTTCATCCATCGCGAATGACAGTTCGTTGTAGGTGATCGCACCCTCGGTGTTCTTCACCGTCGACGAGGTGCCGTCGTTGCCCTTGGCGCCGGTGCCGACGCCGCCTTTGAACGCTTTACCGGTGCCCTGCGTCCAAGTCCCGGCGGCTGCTGACTGCAGGTAGGCCTGGAAGTTGGCGGTGCTGCCGGAGCTGTCGCTTCGGTAGATGACGTGGATGTCCTCGGATGGCAGCGAGGCGTTCAGCGCAGTCAGGGACGGGTCGTCCCAACGCTTGATGCTGCCGTTGAAGATGCCGGCCAGGGTGGCTGCGTCGAGCACCAGAATGTCGACGGGCAGGTTGTAGGTGATGGCCAGCGGGCCGAACACCACCGGCAGGTCCCAGGCCTCCGCGCCGCCGCAACGCTGCTTGGCCTCGGCATGTTGGTCATCGGACAGCGGAGTGTCCGATCCGGCGAAATCGGTCTTGCCGGCGAGGAAGTCGCTGATTCCGTTGCCCGAGCCGTTGGCGGTATAGCTGAGCGTGTGCCCGGGGCAGGACTTGCCGTAGGCGCTGATGAACCGCTTCATCGCGTTGGCTTGCGCGGTCGAGCCGCTGGCGTTGATGGTGGCCTTGCCGCCGCAGGTGACGACCTCGCTGGCGTAGGCCATGCTGGTGTGTGGGACCTCGCATCCCGACAGCACTACGGCACCTGCTGCCAGCAAACTTATCGCGGCGACTAATCGGCTGTGCTTCATGTTGATTGTTCTCACCCCGGACCTCGACACAATGTTGAGAATTTCGGCTAACGAATCGAGCATGCGAACCGACATCAGATTAGCCGGTCAATGTCCGAACTGTCCCGCCCCAGCGTCGAATTGACGATTACCGTTTGTCATCCTGAACTGTGCGTTACCGCCGGGTGGACGGCGGGTGACGAAATTTCCAAGGCGTGTGCGGCATCATTCTTTCGCCGCGCGAGCGGCACGGCTATTCGCTAACCTGACCCCGTGTTGCCCCGACAGGCTCGACCAGTGCCAGTCCGCTCCCGGCAAGCAGTCCCGAATTTCCGGGCCGGTGACCAGCAATGAGCGTTGAGGCTCCGCCGACAACGCCGCCGTCGCCGCCGAAGGACGAGCGGCAGCGACCGCGCATCCTGATCGGTGTAGCCATCGTGTTGGCTGTTCTCTCCGCCTACGGCCTCTCGCTGTTCGGCGTTCACTTACTGCAAAAGTCGGAGGGTCCGCTTCCGCCACTGGACCTGAGCCACGCCGGGCCTGATGACACCGTCGTGCAGATACGCCTCGAAGAGCTCAAGCCCACGACGAATCTCCTCACGGTGAATGTGCTCATCTATCCGGGCGAGTCGCTTGAGGACGAACGCTTCGAAGAGCTGAAAACCGACATTGCGGTGCGGCTGTATCCGCCGAACGACCTGGGCGACCTGAACTACCCGAAAGGCAAGGCGCCGGCGCAGGTCACCACCGTGATCCAGGCGCACGGCGATCCCGGTGCCTGGCCGTTCGACTCCTACCGCAGCGAGGCGCTGTCGGCGGATGTGTTCGTCGGGACCGGCGCCGAGCGCAAACGGATACCCGCCGTCGTGCAGGTGACCGGAGCGATGGACGGCTGGGACGCCAGCGTTCGGCGCTCCACCGACACCAGCGAAACCGGAAGCCATAATCAAAGCAATGTGGTCGTCACTCTGCACCGGGCCAAGGGGCCGCTGATCTTCGACCTGGGCATCATCTTGGTCTTGATCAGCCTGCCCACCCTGGCGCTGGTGGTGGCCATCCCGATGGCAATGGGCCGGCGGAAGTTCGTGCCGCCGTTCGCCACCTGGTACGCCGCGAACCTGTTCGCCATCGTTCCGCTGCGAAATATCCTGCCCGGCGCCCCGCCGCCGGGTTCGATGATCGACCAAGCCCTCGTGCAGTGGGTGCTGCTCGCGCTGGCATCGGCGATGGCGTTGTACATCTACTCCTATATCCGCCAAGGGGATTGACGCGTCACGAGCCTTGGCAGGTCAGTGAAACGCGCAGTATCACGCTGTCGGAGGTCAAGAGATTGGTCTCCACGTCGCCGTAGAAGTAGTTATGGTCGGTGCTCCAATTGGCGGTTTGAACGACAGTGGCGTAGACCTGCTTACCGCCAAAACCCCTGGCGTTAGCGTTGCTGTTGAAGTCGCTGAGGCGCTGCGGATTTGAGCCGTCGGGGCTCATCGTCCACCAGTCGGTCCCGCGGGACGGGTTGTCGGCGCTGCTCATCCACACGACCTGGCCGTCCGGGGTGTAGCGGGGATGTTCGTTGTAGCTGTCCCCTTTGGTCAGTCGAGTGGTGGTACCTGAAGTGAGGTCGAGGCGGTAGATCTGGCTTTTCCACAAGTTGTGGGTTTCGAAGCTGCTGGTGAACACCAGCGACGAGGAATCGGCTGAGAATCCGCCACTCTCGTTGAACGCGTCGCCGGCGGGGGAGACCGTGCGGATGTCGGACAGCGACGGTGTGCCGTCCTGGCTGATGTTGAAGTTGGCCACCTTGATCACCCAGAACCCGGCGAAGCGACCGGGGTTCAGGACTCGGGGCACCTTGGTGCGCTCGGTCCATTCCAGCAGCCTTCCGTCGGGTGAGAACTCCGGGATGATCGTGCCGTGGTCTTTGTCGGTGGGGACGTCGGTGAGTTGCCAGGCCTGTGAACCGTCGGCCTTGGCAACCCACAGATCGGAGTAGCTGCCCCAGCCGGGTGTGGCGCTCACCGAGTTGCCCGGGTGAGCAGATTTCTCCGCGACAAACGCGATGAACTGCCCCGACGGGCTCCATACCGGTGTGCCGACGGTGCGTTGCGGGAAGCTGGCTGCGCCCATTCCCAGCTGCGCAGGGTTCGCGCCGTCTGGCTTGACCGTATAGATGTGGTAGACGCCGTCGCTGCCCTTGGCGTTGTAGGCGAGCAGATCGTTGGTCTTCGACCAGTCAGCGCCGAAGGCGTCCTGGCGGAACACCTGATCGCTGATCGGCGGTCCACAACCGGGACGCCCGACGGATCTGGTGGGCGTCGGTTCGGGGCCGCGACCTTTGACCGATGGATGTGCGCAGGACGCGCAGAGAATGATGCAAATAGCCGAGGCAATCTTTGTCTGTCGTGACCAGAACATAGCTGCGACTCTCTCAGCCATGGCCGCGACGATCCACACATTGCAGCCCTGCCAAAAAGTTTGAGTCAGTGGACGCTGCTACTATCGAACATATGTTCGAGTCAGCGTTTGAGCGGTTACGTGCCGCGGTGCGGGCCGAGAGCCGGGCTGCGGGGCAGCGGTTGGCGGTGATCGGTGAGCTGGATCTGTTGTGGCTGAGGCATTGTGGTGAGCGTGAGACCTGGGGCACTGATACCCATGACGCGATTACCGCCGAGATAGCTGCGGCGCTGGGCATCACCCGCGGGTTGGCCGATAGCTACCTGGACTACGCGCGCGCGATGCGGTTGCGGCTGCCGCGGGTGGGTGCGCTGCTGGTGGCCGGCGATATCGATTACCGGACGTTTCAGACCATCGTCTATCGCACCGACTTGATCACCGATCCCGATGTGCTGGCCGCCGTGGATACCGAGTTGGCACTCAAGGGTGCGCGGTGGACGGGCCTGACGCAGGGTCGGCTGGGCGCCCAGGTCGATCGGATCGTGTCCCGCGCTGATCAGGATGCGGTGCGCCGCCGTCGGGAGCGCCGCGGCGATCGAGAGGTCTCGTTCTGGGGCGACGGCGATGGGTTGACCGAAATGTTCGGCCGTTTGGTCACTACGGATGCCCACGCGGTCGATGCGCGGCTGGATGCGTTGGCCGCGACGGTGTGCGCCGACGATCCGCGTACCCGCAATCAGCGCCGCGCCGATGCCATGGGGGCCATGGCGGTGGGGGCCGAGCGGCTGAGTTGTCGTTGTGGGCAGCCGCACTGCCCGGCTGCAGCCACGCCCGTGCCGAGCGCGGTAGTGATCCACGTGCTCGCCGACCAGGCCAGTCTCGACGGCTCTGCGCACTCACCTGGCTCGATGATCGGCAGCGACGCCCTCATCCCGGCCGAGCTGATCGCCGAGCTGGCCACGTCGGCCAAGCTACGGCCGCTGATCCATCCCGCCGACGCGCCACCCGCGGCCGGCTACACCCCGTCGCGGGCGCTGGCCGACTTCGTCCGCTGTCGTGACTTGACCTGCCGGTTCCCCGGCTGCGATCAGCCCGCAACGCGCTGCGACCTCGACCACACCATCCCCCACGCCGATGGCGGACCCACGCACGCGTCGAACCTCAAAGCCCTGTGCCGGCGTCATCACCTGCTCAAAACCTTCTGGGGCTGGTCTGACCAGCAACTACCCGACGGCACCGTGATCTGGACCGCGCCGTCCGGGCAGACCTATGTCACCACCCCGGGCAGCGCCCTGCTGTTCCCGACACTCTGCGTACCCACCGCAACGCTGGACGCCATTCCGGACCGCCCGCATTGCGCCGACCGGGCCGCGATGGTGC
>DASQRI010000751.1:0-10636 GCA_035642975.1 Mycobacterium sp. | reverse complement strand
TACCGAGACTGCGGACTACGTGGCTGTGTTATCGGGCGAGATTGACATGGAACTTGAAAACGGCGAAGTCGTGCACCTGAAGCCAGGCGATGTTGTCGTTCAACGCGGGACGGTCCACACCTGGGTCAACAGGGGTTCAGTCTCGGCGGTCACCGCGTTTATCCTGATCGACGCCACGCCCGCCGAGGTCGCGGGGAAGCCGCTACGCACCCTCTTTCCAGCTTAAGCGACGGGTTGCATACCAATCTGCTCACCGGCGCAGACCCGCCGCCATTCCGCGACCATTGAGCCTTGCGGCGCGAACTGCATCGTGATGAAGGGAGAATCATGCAATCTGACGTTCGCATCGGTTGGCTGGGAACCGGTCTGATGGGCATCGCCATGGCCGCGCGCCTGATCCGCGACGGCGCCGAGTTGACGGTCTGGAATCGTACGGCGGCGAAAGCCGAACCCTTGATTAAGTTAGGCGCCACCCAAGCCAACAAGGTTGGCGACCTGGGCCGTTGCGACATCGTGTTCACGATCGTTACGTGCTCAGATGACCTGCTGGCGGTGACGTTGGGCCCCGAGGGCCTCCTGCGCGCACAGCCTGCGCCGAGCATCGTCGTGGACTGCTCAACCGTGTCCGCCGAGGCAGCAGCCGAGGTCCGAGCCGAGGCCGCCGCCCGCGGCATCGAGTTCCTTTCCGCGCCGATCAGTGGCAACCCCGATGCAGTCGCCGAAGGCCAGGCGGTCATTGTTGTCTCTGGTCCCGCGCCGGTCTTCGAAACCGTTGAGCCTTATTTACGGGCGATCGCGCCCGGTGTGACCTATTGCGGTGCAGGTGAAGAGGCGCGGCTGGTTAAGTTGTGCCACAACCTGATGCTGGGGATCGTGACCGAGGCGTTGGCCGAAGTCACGACTCTGGCCGAGAAAGGTGGCGTGGCCCCGTCGGCTTTCCTGGATTTCATCGACGGCTCGGTCCTGGGCTGCACGCATGTCCGGCTCAAAGGCCAGGCGATCCGCGCCCGCAACTACGAGGCTGCGATGACCGCCGCGAACCTTCGCAAGGACTTCGATCTCGGCTTGGCCGCCGCACGCACACTGGAGGTACCGATGCCGGCGGCCGCGCTCACCCACCAACTCATTCAGACCGCTATCGGCCACGGGTACGGCCAGTCAGATTACGTCACCCTCTACGAGGTGGCGGCACGAGCGGCGGCGCTGCGGAGACAGACCACTGAAAGGACGCCGGGTGATGTCTCCACGAACTGCGGTTAGTAGCTGGCGGTCGAGGGTTGCCTTCCCGCTGCTGGCTTACGCATTCACCGTAATCATGATGGCGCCACGGTGCCGACTCCCATGTAAGCCCTGTACTCAGCGAAGATGCACTTCTCGGTGCTGACCACAACCGCCCACGACCAACGCGGGTTCGCCGATATGGGAAGGCTGCCGAATGTGACCACCAGAGGCCTGATCCTGTGAACCACGCCCCGGACGCAACCTAGCCGGAACTCGCCTGCGCCGGTCGCGGGCCCGGCTCGACGCCGTGGCCGACGGGCACCCGTTCGGAGTCGGGCGTCGGCCCGGGTGGTGTGCCATCGCCGAAAGGCCTGCCGCCCAATGCTTCCCGGCCGTGCGGTGTCAGCCAATTGGCCAGTTCCGGCCCCTTTGGCACGATGCGGGTCGGGTTGATGTCGCTATGCACGATGTAGTAGTGCTGCTTGATCTGGACGAAGTCGACGGTATCGCCAAAGCCTGGCGTCTGGAACAGGTCTCGCGCGTACGCCCACAGCACCGGCATCTCTGAAAGCTTCCTTCGATTGCACTTGAAGTGCCCGTGGTAGACGGGATCAAAGCGGGCCAGCGTGGTGAACAACCGGACATCGGCTTCGGTGATCGTGTCACCGACGAGATACCGCTGCTTTTCCAGCCGACCGCTCACCCAATCCAGTGCAGTGAACAACCGGTCGTACGCGGAGTCATAGGCCTGCTGCGAACCGGCAAAGCCGCACCGATACACCCCGTTGTTGATTTCGGTGTAGACCCTCTTGCCGACTTCGTCGATCTCGTCGCGCAGCGGCTCGGGGTATAACTTCGGCGCGCCGTTGCGATGGAACGCAGTCCATTCGGTGGACAGGTCCAACGTCATCTGGGCGAAATCGTTGGTGACCACGGCGCCGGTCGGCACGTCGACGATCGCGGGGACGGTGATGCCTTTCGGATAGTCAGGAAAGCGTTTGAAATACGCGTCCTGCAGCCGGGGAATCTTCAGCACCGGGTCGACGCCGCCGGGGTCAAGATCGAAAGTCCAGCTGCGCTTGTCATGGGTGGGGCCGCAAAACCCGATGGATATAACGCTTTCCAGCCCCAGCAGCCGTCGGACGATAATCGCGCGGTTGGCCCATGGACAGGCACGAGCGACGATCAGCCGATACCGGTCCGGCTGCACCGGATAGCCGTCTCGGCCGTCGGCGGTGATCCGGGTTTCGATGTACTTGGTGTCGCGGGTGAATTCGCCGGCCGCAGCGACGTAGGACGACATATCGTCCTACGTCAAGACTTGGCCACGGTGAGGAACCGCCGAGCCAAGTCGGACTCGGTCGACGCGCCGACTTCCCAATGCGCGATCCACGGCCCGGTGCCCTCTGACTGGTCGACGATCCCCTCTTCGAGCCAGGTGTAGCGACCTTTCAGCACGTTGCGGACCAGCGCAGCGTCGGTGCTGTCGGTGTTGGCCCACAGCGCCTCGAACAGCGCCTCGACCCGCAGGGTGGCCTGCTGACAAAACGCTTCGGCCAACTCATAGGCCTGCTGGCCCTCGGCGTGATCTGCCGCGCGTTGAGCCTCGGCCCGCACGCACGTCGCTGCCATGGCGAACAGTTCCGCGCCGATGTCCACTATCCGCCCGAGGAAACCCTGCTTTTGCTCCAACGCGGCTTGCCAACGTGCCATGCCGTAGAAGGTGTTGCGGGCCAGCTTGCGGGCAGAACGCTCGACGAAGCGTAGATGTGTTGCGAGGTCGCCGAATTCGCGGTAGGCGGTCGGCCGTTGCCCTTCACCGAAAACCAGTTGTGGCAGCCACTTGGCGTAGAACCCACTCGCGCCGACCGCTGCCTTCGCCTTCTGCCGGACATCGGCTTTCGGATTCGCGAGATCGCCGGCGGCAGTCAGGTGGGCGTCGACCGCTTCCCGGGCGATCAGCAGGCGCATGATCTCGCTGGAGCCTTCGAAGATGCGGTTGATCCTCAGGTCGCGGACCACCTGTTCGACCGGCACCGCCCGCTCGCCGCGCGCGGCGAGCGACTCGGCGGTCTCATAGCCCCGTCCGCCGCGGATCTGCAGCAGTTCGTCGGCGATCACGCAGGCCATCTCGCTCGACCACAGCTTGGCCAGTGCCGCCTCGATGCGGATGTCGTTGCGGCCTTCGTCGGCCATCTGACCGGACAGCTCCAACACCGATTCCAGCGCGTAAGTCGTTGCGGCAACGAAAGAAATCTTTTCTGCGACGGCCCCGTGTTCGCCGACCGGTTTTCCCCACTGCACCCGTTCGCGCGACCACTCCCGCGCGATTTTCAGCGACCATTTGGCGGACCCGGTCGCAATCGCGGGTATCGCTAGCCGACCGGCGTTCAGTGTGGTCAGCGCGATCTTCAGACCGTCGCCCTCCCGGCCGATCAGGTTGTCGGCGGGAACGCGGACCTTGTGCATCCTGGTCAGACCGTTTTCGATGCCGCGTAATCCCATGAACTTGTTGCGCCGCTCCACGGTGATGCCGGGTGAATCGGCCTCGACGACGAACGCGCTGATTCCGCCTCGGTGCCCCTCGCTCTTCGGCACGGTCGCCATCACCACCAGCAGATCGGCAACTACGCCGTTGGTAGTCCACAACTTGACGCCGTCCAGTTCGTAGGCCGCCCCGTCGTCGACCGGAGTCGCGGTCGAGGCCAGGCGCGCCGGGTCAGAACCCACGTCCGGTTCGGTGAGCAAAAACGCAGACACCGCGCCGGCAGCACATCGCGGCAGGAACTTCTGTTTCTGTTCGGGGGTGCCGGCAAGCTTCAGTGGTTCCGGCACCCCGATCGACTGGTGCGCCGAAAGCAGGGCGCCGAGACTGGCATGCACGCTCGAGACCATCATCAGCGCGCGGTTGTAGGCGACTTGCGACATGTTCAGGCCGCCGTACTCCGACGGGATTTTCATGCCGAAACAACCCAGGTCGGCCAGACCCTTCACGTACTCGTCGGGAATCTGCGCGTCGCGCTCGATAACGCTGCCGTCGACGCTGTCGAGGAATTCCCGCAGCTGAGTCAGGAATGCCTTGGTCCGGGCGGCCTCCTCGTCCGAAGGTCTGGGGAACGGATGAATGAGCTCGAGGGGAAACCGGCCGAGGAACAACTCTTTCGCCAAAGATGGTTTATCCCAACCACTTTCACGAGACTCCTCAGCAACTGCTCTCGCCTGCTCCTCGCTGACCTGTGCCTGCTGCGCCATCGCACTTCCCTCACTCGAACCGACTCCATTGGAGATTCGGTTCCAGTGTTCCCTACCGCGCAGTCCGGTACACCGGTTTACGCAACTACCGCACAACCGTGGGCGCCGCGCCGATCAGGTCGACCTAAGCGTCGAGCTCGCGGGCCACCGCTTTGACCACCTCGGAGACTCTGCGGGCGGTTTTGCGGTCCGGGTAGTGGCCCTTGCGCAGCTCGGGCTGCACGGCGCCCTCCAACAGGGTGATCATGTCCTCGACCATGCCGTGCAGCTCATCGGGGCTGTGCTTGTGTTCGGCCGGGCCCTCTCTGCGCGGGCGGGTCAAGGTGGGCGGCGGGTCGATCAATTTCAGGCTCAACGCTTGGGGCCCGCGCCGCCCGGAGGCGACGCCGAATTCGACGCGCTGGCCCGCCTTGAGGCCTTCGACGCCCGCGGGCAACGCCGAGGAGCGGACGTAGACGTCCTCGCCGTCCTCCTGGGATAGGAAACCGAATCCCTTCTCAGCGTCGTACCACTTCACCTTGCCAGTCGGCACCGGTCTCACCTGCTTGTCTCACGAATAATTAGAACGGGCAACACAACTAAGCGCCCCGCCTGCGCAGGACGCGATGACGACAAATCCTACTCGGAAGGCCGCCAACCGGGCACTGGGTTTCTCGGTAGGCTGGAACCTTGACTGGAGGAGACAATGCGCCTGGTCCTGAACGTTATCTGGTTGATTTTCGGTGGCGTGTGGTTGGCCCTCGGCTACCTGCTGGCGGCCCTGGTCTGCTTCCTGCTCATCGTCACCATCCCCTTCGGCTTCGCCGCGCTGCGCATCGCATCCTATGCGCTGTGGCCGTTCGGGCGGACGATCATCGACAAGCCCGGCGCCGGCACCGGCGCGCTGATCGGCAATGTCATCTGGGTGGTGTTCTTCGGGATCTGGCTCGCGATCGGACACCTGGTGAGCGCGGTGGCGATGGCGCTGACGATCATCGGCATTCCGCTGGCGCTGGCCAACCTCAAACTGATCCCGGTCTCGCTGCTGCCGCTGGGCAAGGAAATCGTCCCGGTGGATCGGCCGTCGCCATGGACGCGGACCGGCGGTGCGCGGGTCTGACGCGACCGCCGACCAACGTGTGACCGCGGCTTAAACGGCTCCGGCGATGTGAGTTCAGTCACATAACGAATTGATCACAGCCCGGCAACGGCTCGATTGCGGAGCTTTTAACCAGCACAAACGACAACCCTTCCTGGCGTTTTCCGCGTCGGCGACACGCGAAACGCTGGTTTCGCCACAAAATGACTCCGCCGCCAACACCGGCTAGCGTCGTGCCGAGCTTGCCGAGTATCACTGCGCGGCGGGCGTTCTCGCCTATAGCGCCGAGCTCCATCCAATAGGCGAGGACAACGCCAACCCGTGGATGGAGGCGGGGGACCCAATGGTCCGCCGATATCGACCTGGAGCCGTTCGCGGCTCCTTGGGGTGAAGCCGACGCGTTTCCCGTGGGACTCGACGACGGCCGGGCGACCTCTTCCGCCCGAACCCGACAGCTGACCTCGTAGGCGCATACGAGAGGAATCACTGCGGTATGAGCGCACGTCATCGTAAGCCCACCACGTCATCAGTCGGTGTCGCCAAACTCGCCTTCACCGGCGCAGTGATTGGTGGCGGCGGCCTCGCCATGGCCGGTCACGCGACCGCGGCTCCCGACGGCGAATGGGATCGCGTCGCCGCCTGCGAGTCGGGCGGCAACTGGGCCATCAACACCGGCAACGGGTACCACGGCGGGCTGCAGTTCTCGCAGGGCACCTGGGCCGCCCACGGCGGAGGCGAGTACGCCTCGACCGCGAACCAGGCCACCCGCGAACAGCAGATCGCCGTCGGCGAGCGGGTGCTGGCCACTCAGGGCCGCGGTGCCTGGCCGGTGTGCGGCCATGGACTTTCGGGCGCCACTCCGCGCAACGTCGTCGCCGACGCGCCTGCGCCCCAGGACCCGCCACCGCCTGTCGAGGCCGCCGCATTCGACGCTCCGATGCCTCCCCCGCCGGCCGACCCCCCGCCGCCACCGCCGCCCGCGGACCCCGCACCTCCGGTCGAGCCAGCCGCGGTCGATGCGCCGCCGCCGCCCGCTGACCCCCCGCCACCACCACCGGCCGAGGACCCCGCGCCGCCGGCAGAACCAGCACAGACCGTCGCGGTCGACGCGCCACCACCGGCAGACGCACCACCACCGGCAGACGCACCACCTCCGGCAGACGCCCCACCTCCGCCGCCACCCGCGGACCCCGCGCCGTCGGCAGAACCGCCACACGGGGAGACCGTCGCGGTCGAGACACCGGTACAGGGAGATGCGCCGCAGGAGGTCCATCAGGCCAACGCTGTGGCGCAGTGGACGGTGGTGCCGCAGGCTCCCGCTCCGGGCGACCCGGCACCCATGCTCGAGCCGGCAAAGCTGCCGAGCATCGACACCAACAGCCTGCCGGCCGCGCCACCGCAGAACCTCGATCCGGGCTACCTCAAAGACCTGCTGAAAGCCATTCAGTCGCAGAGTGTGAGCGGTAACGCGGCGCTGTCGTCGCTCGCCTGAACGGCGTAAGCCGGACGTCGGCGGCGACTGATCCGCCTAGCGGTTGACGTCGGTGACGGGATGCACGTAGGGCAGTTCGTCGGCAGGCAGCGGGAAAATCAGGTCGCCGAAGGGGGACAGTGCGCCTGCCCGATCGGTTGCCAGTTCGCTCACCGCATGGTCGTCCGGGTTGGTCGTCGGCCAGCCCTTGTCGACATAACGGGTCTTCTGCGCCTTTTTGTCAGCGTTGTCAGCCACGGGCTCCATTCTGACAGGTTCAGCGCGACGGTGACGTCTCGGCTCTCCGATCCTGATCGGCTCCGCTTACTGGCCGTCGGACGAGAAGGCACACTTGCCCGGCTGCTTTACGCTGGTCAGCAATGACCGAACACACCCCGGGCGTCCCGCTGGGGTCCTGGCTGGCCGACTTGCCCGACGAGCGGCTGATCCGTCTGCTGGAGCGGCGGCCCGACCTTGCCCAGCCACCGCCCGGCAGCATCGCCGCGCTTGCCGCCCGCGCGCAGGCTCGCCAGTCGCTGAAGGCTGCCACCGACGAGCTGGACTTTCTTCGGCTCGCGGTGGTCGACGCACTGCTGGTGCTGCACGCGGACACCGCGCCGGTGCGCATCGCGAAGTTGCTCACGCTGATCGGCGATCGGGCGCCCGAGCCTGCGGTGCTCGATGCCCTTGACGACCTCAAAGAGCGCGCCCTGGTGTGGGGCGACACCGAGCTACGAGTGGCCGCCGATGCGGGTGCCGGGCTGCCTTGGCACCCCGGGCAAGTGACCCTGGAAGACGCCGCTCAGAGCCCAGAGCAGATTGCCGAATTGATCGACGGCCTCGACGAGCCGCAGCGCGAGTTGCTGGACAGGCTATTGGAAGGCTCACCGCTGGGGCGCACCCGAGACGCCGCACCCGGTGCTCCCGCGGACCGCCCCGTGCCACAACTGCTCGCCATCGGATTATTGCGGCGCATCGACGCCGACACGGTGATCCTGCCGCGCCACGTCGGGCAGGTGCTGCGCGGCGAGCAAACCGGACCGGCGCGGCTATCGGCGCCGGATCCGGTAGTCACCACCACCACGTCGGCCGACGCCGACGCGGCTGCCGCCGGCGCCGTCATTGACCTGCTGCGCGAACTCGATGTCCTGCTCGAAACACTGAGCGCCGCACCGATTTCCGAGCTGCGCAGTGGTGGCTTAGGGGTCCGCGAGGCCAGGCGGCTGGCGAAAGTGACCGGCGTCGACGAGGCTCGGCTGGGTTTGATCCTCGAGCTGGCGGCCGCTGCGGGACTGATCGCCAGCGGCGTGCCCGATCCGCCGCCGGTCGGCGGCGAGCCGCCTTACTGGGCGCCGACGGTGGTCGCCGACCGGTTCACCGAGACATCCACCGCCGAGCGCTGGCATCTGCTGGCCAGGACTTGGCTTGATCTAGCGTCCCGGCCGGCGTTGATCGGGACTCGTGGTCCTGATGCTAAACCCTATGCTGCGCTGTCGGATTCGCTGTATTCGACAGCGGCCCCGTTGGACCGAAGGCTGCTGCTGGGGATGCTCGCCGGGCTGCCGGCCGGCGCGGGGGCGGACAACAACACCGCCTCGGCGGCGTTGATCTGGCGGCGGCCACGATGGTCCAAGCGACTGCAGCCCGCACCGGTCGCCGACCTCCTGAATGAGGCGAACATGCTGGGCCTGATCGGCCGCGGGGCGATCAGCACGCCGGGTCGCGCGCTGATCAGCGACAACGATACCAATGCCGTCGACGCGATGGCGTGTGCACTGCCCGCGCCGATTGATCACTTCCTGGTGCAGGCCGATCTGACCGTCGTGGTGCCTGGTCCGCTGGAACGTCATCTCGTCGACGAACTTTCGGCCGTGGCCACCGTCGAGTCTGCGGGAACGGCGATGGTGTACCGGGTCAGCGAACAATCGATTCGGCATGCCTTGGATATCGGGAAAACCGCAGACGCATTGCATTCGCTTTTCGACCGACACTCCAAAACGCCTGTGCCACAGGGTCTGACCTACCTGATCAACGATGTCGCGCGTCGGCATGGGAAACTAAGGATCGGGATGGCCGCGTCGTTTGTCCGATGCGAAGACCCGGCACTGCTCGCCCAGGCGGTGGCCGGCGCCGGGCATCTCGGCCTGCGTGTGCTGGCACCGACGGTGGCGATCTCCCAAGCATCGATCGGCGAAGTGCTCGCCGCTTTGCAGGACGCCGGTTTCGCCCCGGCCGCCGAGGACTCCGCGGGCACGATCGTCGACATCCGGGCCCGCGGAGCGCGGGTACCCGCACCGCAACGCCATCGACCGCACCGGTCGATGCCTCACCCGAGCAGCGAAAGCCTTAGCGCGGTCGTCGCGGTGCTACGCAAAGTGACCGCCGCGCCGTTCGGCAGCGTCCGGATCGATCCGGCGGTGGCCATGTCGCTGCTGCAGCGCGCCGCCCAGCGGCAGGACACCGTGCTGATCCACTACGTCGACGCCGCCGGGGTGGCCACCCAGCGGGTGGTGTCGCCGATCACGGTGACAGGCGGGCAGCTGGTGGCATTCGATTCGGCCTCCAGCCGCGCGCGCGAGTTCGCCATCCATCGCATCACCTCTGTCGTGTCGGCCGACGACCGATAATGGGGTCTATGACGAAGAGGAGGAGCGGCGCTGAATGACTGACGGACCATTGATTGTGCAGTCCGACAAGACGGTGCTGCTCGAGGTTGACCATGAGCTGGCCGGTGCGGCGCGCGCGGCGATCGCGCCGTTCGCCGAGCTGGAGCGCGCACCCGAACATGTGCACACTTATCGCATCACGCCGCTGGCGCTCTGGAACGCGCGCGCCGCGGGCCACGACGCCGAGCAGGTGGTCGACGCTCTGGTCAGCTTTTCGCGTTACGCGGTTCCGCAGCCGCTGCTGGTCGACATCGTCGACACCATGGCCCGCTACGGTCGGCTGCAATTGGTGAAGCACCCGGCCCACGGCCTGATGCTGGTCAGTCTTGACCGCGCGGTGCTCGAGGAAGTGTTGCGCCACAAGAAGATCGCGCCGATGTTGGGCGCACGGATCGACGATGACACCGTCATCGTGCATCCCAGCGAGCGCGGCCGGGTCAAACAGATGCTGCTCAAAGTCGGCTGGCCCGCCGAGGATCTGGCCGGCTACGTCGATGGCGAGGCACATCCGATCAGCTTGCGGCAGGACGGCTGGCAGCTGCGTGACTACCAGGAGATGGCCACCGACTCGTTCTGGGCGGGCGGCTCGGGCGTGGTGGTCCTGCCGTGCGGGGCAGGCAAGACACTTGTCGGCGCGGCCGCCATGGCGAAAGCCAGCGCGACGACGCTGATTCTGGTCACCAACACCGTCGCGGGCCGCCAGTGGAAACGCGAACTGATCGCCCGCACTTCGCTGACTGAAGAAGAGATCGGCGAATACTCCGGCGAGCGCAAGGAGATCCGGCCGGTCACCATCGCCACCTATCAAGTGGTCACCCGTCGCACCAAGGGCGAGTACCGCCACTTGGAGCTGTTCGACAGCCGCGACTGGGGGCTGATCATCTATGACGAGGTGCACCTGTTGCCGGCGCCGGTGTTCCGGATGACCGCCGACCTGCAGTCTCGGCG
>DASQRI010000750.1:0-2423 GCA_035642975.1 Mycobacterium sp. | reverse complement strand
GTCAGGCCGTGGGTCAGCACCTCGAGATCGGGGTGGCTGCGGAAGCGGGTGTTGTCCAGGCGCAGCGGATCGATGTCGGCCATCAGATGGCCGCGGTTGCGGTAGGCCGCGATCAACTCGATGACGCGGGCGTTCTTGTCGACGATCGAGTCCGGGTTGTCGGTGCTCCACCGGATCGGCAGATACGGAACACCCATCTCCCGGAAGATGTCGTCCCAGAAGTCGTCGGCGAGCAGCATCTCGTGGATGGTGCGCAAGAAGTCGCCCGACTCGGCACCCTGGATGATGCGGTGGTCGTAGGTCGACGTCAGGGTGATCAGCTTGCCGATACCGAGTTCGGCGATCCGCTGCTCGCTGGCGCCCTGAAACTCGGCGGGGTATTCCATCGCGCCGACGCCGATGATGGCGCCCTGGCCGGCCATCAGCCTGGGCACCGAGTGCACGGTGCCGATCGTGCCGGGGTTGGTCAACGAAATCGTCACGCCGGCAAAGTCTTCGGCGGTCAGCTTGCCGTCACGGGCCCGGCGGACGATGTCTTCGTAAGCGGCGACGAAGTGCGCGAATCGCATTGTCTCGCAGCGTTTGATGGCCGCGACCACCAACGAACGCTTGCCGTCCTTGCCTTGCAAGTCGATCGCCAAGCCGAGATTGATGTGAGCGGGCGTGACCGACGTGGGTTTGCCGTCGACATCGGCGTAGTGGCGGTTCAGGTTCGGGAACTGCTTGAGCGCCTGCACTATTGCGTAACCCAGCAGGTGCGTGAAGGAGATCTTGCCGCCGCGGGTGCGCTTGAGCTGGTTGTTGACGACGACGCGGTTGTCGATCATCAGCTTGGCCGGGATCGCCCGGACACTGGTGGCAGTCGGCAGATCCAGCGACATGGACATGTTCTTGACGACGACGGCGGCTGCGCCACGGAGCACCTGGACTTCGTCACCTTCGGCGGGTGGCGGGCCAGACGGTTTGGCCGCGTCCACCGGTGCACTCACCTCGCCATTGCCGGCCGCGGCGGGGACGGGGGGCGGCGGGGCCGGAGTCGCTGCTGCCGGCTGCTTGTCAGACGACGTCTCGCCGGTTCCTTCGGGGTCGTAGTCGACCAAGAACTCATGCCAGCTCGCATCGACCGAGGAGGGGTCCTCACGGAACTTGCGGTACATCTCCTCGACCAGCCATTCGTTCTGCCCGAATGGTGAACTCGTACTGCTCACGGCAGCTGCTCGCCTCGATTCCTCTGTCCGGCAAGCGTGACATCACGCTTGCCACTTCAGTGCATGCGGTGTCGGCGCAGCTCACGTGCGGCGGCGCCGACGGTCCGCCCCATAAAGGCTAACCGTTGCGCTTGAGTGAGTGTTAGTGACTACTCAGGCGCTCCTCTTGCGAGGTTCTTTCACAGCGCGTTGCGCTGATCCGGTTCCGTCCTCACCGTTCGCGGCCACCCCATGGGTGGTCTGACGTGAACTCCTCAGGCCGCCAATCGAGTCAACAGTCTGAGCCGCCGTCTTCGACACCGCTGCCGAAACTGCTGACGGGCGGGGACGACGCACCGACTGTGCGTCAACTGGCATATCCGGCCAGTCGCGGAGGTTGCGGGCCGCGTTGTGGTCGCGGTCCACGTATTTACCGGTGAGCCGGCAAGCGAGGTGCTTGTCGATGCGGTGCTTGCCGATCAACCGGCATCTTGCGCCGTCGGGCTGGGCGCAGCCGTGATGGATCTGGCTGGACGCAAACCAGCGATTTGCCACTGTCAGCGTGGTGCCGTGCTTCGCGGTTTTGTAGGTCAATTGCGGCCCGATCATGCCCATTGCGGCATCCGAGATGGCCCGGCGGTAAGCCCGCCGGCCCATGCTCTGTTTCA
The DNA here is from genome assembly GCA_035642975.1 of Mycobacterium sp. GTDB lineage: Bacteria > Actinomycetota > Actinomycetes > Mycobacteriales > Mycobacteriaceae > Mycobacterium. Next base: position 568 of record DASQRI010000750.1, on the reverse strand, counting down.
TAGCGGCCACGTCGAGGTCTTCGATCACGATGTGGCCGTAGGTGGCCGCCAGCTCAGTGGTGAGCTGGTGGGCCGCTTCTCACCGCAGATGCACACAGCGACGGTCGAGGCGAGCCAGCTTGGCGTTCGCTGTAGTCCATCCTCGAGAGCCGGGTACGCGGCGGGAAACTTCACGTCCAGCCTGCCGCCGGGCGGTCAGGCTTGCCCTCAGCGGGGCCGGATTTGGGTATTCGGCAATAGTCTCGGCGCCATTGGTGGGGTCAACGGTCGCAACGGTGGCTAAAGTCCGCACCCCTAGGTCTACCCCCGCCCGCACCGCCGGTTGCGCAACGCTGCATGCGGTGGCTGGTGTCCGTAGGGCGTATCCGATGGAGACGAACAACCGCCCCCAACGTTCCGACAGGGTCATGTTGAGGATGTGTGCCCGGCCGGCGGCCACATGCCGCTGCACCCGGCGAGTGTTCTCCATCGATGTCAGGCCGCCAATAACCGGTAGCGTGATCGTGCGGCGGCTGGCTTCCAGCCGCATTGTGCCGGTAGTGAACTTCACGCCCCCTGGGGCCTTATG
>DASQRI010000749.1:0-4708 GCA_035642975.1 Mycobacterium sp. | reverse complement strand
GCGCAGACGCGCACTACAACCGGTGTTCACCAGGCAAAACGTCGACGGCTTTGGCTTACACATGACGCAGGCGGCGCAAACGTTCGCCGATCACTGGCGCGAGGTAGGTGAGGTCGACCTCGACGCTGAGTGCCGCCGACTTGCCATGCGGTCGCTCGGCCGCTCGATTCTCGGTGTCGACGTCAACGAATTCGGTAGCCAGATCGCACAGAACATGCACGTCGCATCGGCCTATGCGACCGATCGTGCATTACGGCCGATACGTGCGCCGCGGTGGCTCCCGACGCCGTCACGCCGTCGCGCTCGCGCCGCGGTTGCGGCGATGCGCCAGGTCACCATGGACATCCTGCAGGCGTGCCGCGCAGATCCGACCCGCGATGCACCGCTGGTTCAAGCGTTGATCGCGGCCACTGACCCAGACACCGGCCGGCCGCTCTCCGACGACGACATCTGCAACGAGCTGTTGATCTTCATGCTGTCCGGCCACGACACAACGGCGACGATGCTGACCTACGCCTTGTGGGAACTGGGGCACCATCCCGACATACAGAACCGGGTCGCCGCCGAGGTTGCCGAGATCGGCGATAGAGAACTGACGCCCGACGATGTCCCCCGGCTCGAATACACCGCCCAGGTGCTCAACGAGTCGTTGCGACTGTGCCCGCCGGCCGCGGGGGTCGGCCGGTTGGCGCTGCGCGACATCGCGGTGGACGGCTACCGAGTGGAAGCAGGCACCATTGTGGCCGTCGGAATCAGTGCCCTGCACCGAGATCCGGCCTTGTGGGAGCGCCCGCTGGTCTTTGACCCCGATCGGTTCAGCCCGGAGAACTCCACGAACCGCGACCGCTGGCAGTTCATCCCGTTCGCCGCCGGGCCACGTTCGTGCATCGGTGAACACTTCGCGATGCTGGTAACAACCCTCGCGCTGGCCACCATCGTCCGGTCTATCCGGATCCGTTCGACGGACAAGGACTTTCCTCTCGAATCGCCGTGCACCACTGTCGCCAAGGGGCCCATCCCGGCCCATGTCGACGCCCGGCGGTGAAATTGGCGGACCCATGCGAATCGGCGGTCCCAACGCGAATGAAGGCGGCCCCCGGAGAGTTCTCCGGGGCCGTTTCGGCGGAGTGCGCCCTTCGACCTACTCGATGCGAAATAGTCGACCTGGGCGTTGCACCCGTTGGCGGCGTTGGCTCTACAAGTAAGTTGCTGGTATTGACGTTGGTGTCGTTGGCGGATCAGGGCGCTCAACGAAGATACTGCGGACGTTCTGCGGACGAGCAAGAATCTGGGCCGCTGTTCGCGAATAGCGTTGCGATACAGCTTTCTAGACATACGACCGGTATGACCCTCTCATGCGTGAGTGCCTCACGTTGTTAACTAATTGCAGGTAATGATCAGCTTGCCGCCCCGGGGTTTGTTGTTGCGCTCAAGCTCGGTGAGCGCTGCGATGGCGTCATTGAGCGACACGATCTGCGCGATCGGTAGTCGCAGCGTTCCCTGGGCACAAGCTCGCGCAAGCTCGTTGAGATCCTTGGCGTTGTGCTGAGCGATCACCACGTTGTACGGACCGGGCAGGACGCTTCTGACGAACTTGCCCGCAGTAGGGACGATGTCGACGATGTGACCGCCGGACTTGAGTAGCATCCGCGCCGTCGCGGGCGGAAGCGTACCGACGGTGTCGAAGACAATGTCGAACTGTCCTTTCAACGTGGGTGGGATGTAGTCGAACTCGACGACCGTGGCAACGCCGAGGTCGCGTGCGTCCTGCATGGCGCTGGGGCGACAGCTTCCTCCTACGGCTGCAGCGCCGCGCGCCAGGGCGATCTGGACGGCGGCTCGACCGACTCCGCCGAGGCAGCCGTGGACGAAGACCGCCTGCCCAGGTTGGAGTTTGCCTTTGTCGACCAGGGCCTGGAGGGCGGCGCTCCCAATGGTTGGGATCGCGGCGGCCTCCTCGAAGGAGAGCTCCGCTGGCTTCTTGACGACGCCCTTCTCTGCGGCCACGACCATCTCGGCGAACGCACCGCTGGCCTTGATCTCCGCCGCGCCGAGCACTTCGTCGCCGGCGTTGAGCCGGACGACGCCCTGCCCTGCCGCCTCGACGACACCGGCGAAGTCGTAGCCCATCCCGCGCGGAAACTTGCGACCGGTCATTATCTTCATTTCGCCGTTGCGGACCTTCCAGTCATACGGGTTGGCTGCCGCTGCCCGCACACGGACCAATACCTCGCCGGTTCCGGGACGTGCTGGCTCGAAGTCCTCGAATCGCATGACCTCCGGGCCGCCGTACTGCTGGTACTGGATGCGCTTCATCGTTGCGGCCTATTCGTGTTGCCCACACTGAAGCGGTCATCGGTGTAGCGACGCAGGTTGCTGGCAAACCGTTTAAACGCCAGCGCCATCACCGGGCGGCCGACGAGCATGCCGAACCGGGCGGTCAGGCCACGCGGTGTGATCGCCGCGGTCCACGTGACGTGGCACCCGTCGGGTGTTTCCTGCACCTGATAGTCCTCGACGAAAGCGGCGAGTGCTTTGGATGTGGACTGGTTCAGTCGAAACGCCATGCGCGAGCAGCGTTCCCAGGCCAGGAATTCGACGTCGTTCATAGTGCCGCCGCGCAAGGTCACGGTGCGGGTGGTGCCCACGCCGTAAGGTGTCGGGCTGGTCCAGGTCACATGCGTGAGCAGGGTGGCCCACCGCGTCCAGGAATCGGCCTCGCAGAGCACCTCAAATAGCTGCTCGGCGGTGATGGCCAGGTCGACAGTGCTGACGAATCGGTGGCGGGCCGTGTCGATGAAGTCTAGGTTGACGCGCTCGCACGGGTAGCGGTTGGCCGTGCTGTTTCTCTGTGCGTCAGATAGGCGGGATCGATCGAGTTGGATTTCTTTCATGATTCTTCTCTTCGGTAGACGGTGGATAAATCTTGTTGTGGTGTTTGTTCCTTGCCCTGCATTTAGTGCGCATTGGGGTCGTCGACGGTGAAATCCCAGGTCCCCTCGGCGATGTCGGCGAGCCGTTGAAGATAGGCTTCGCGCTTTTCCTGCGCTGTCGCCGTGCGCTCTCGGTCCAGAACCGAAACCCCGAGTCCTTCTGGGGGAAGGGTCTGAGCCGTGGCCTCGACGCCGTAGTACGGAATGTGATCGTCGAAGCCGCCTGGGGCGTAGAAGTTCAGCACCCGAGCGTCTTCGTCGGATACGACGCGGAACGTATGCCTGGTGGATTTGGGAACCCAGACCGCAGAGCCCGGTTTGGCGCGCACGATCTCTTCGTTGGGGCCGACCCTTAATTCAAGCTCGCCGGAAAGGATGTAGAAGCCCTCCGCTTGGCGTTCGTGGACATGCGCCGGCGGCCCGGATCCTGCGGGAATGATCTGCTCGAGCAGCGTGAACTCACCCAGCGTCTGGTCTGCGGACATCAGGATGTTCCAGAGCACACCGCGATACCAGTACGCGGGCGATTCTGCTGCCCGACCGAGCAGCACTTTCGCGGCCCTTTCACCCGCCGACATGAGACTCCCCGCCTCCGCATTGTGCGCGGCGGACCTTGGCGGTCAGCGGCGGCGCACTACGTTTTGCTTCCATTGAACATTCCTTCCTCCTTGCCGTATTGCGACTGTTGTTGTCGCGGCGTGACATCACTGTAGCACTGATGTCGCGTCGTGACATAACGGATTCGTGTGGGCCGCGTGGCCTTCGACACCCCAGCTCTGCGCCCCCGAACCGACCAGAAGCCGCGCCGGGCCGTCGGGCGACCACCGAGCGTGGCGACGATGTGTTGTCACGGCGTGTCATCACTGCGGTAAGGTTGCTGCATGCCTCGTTGGGAACACGGCAGTGAAGAGCGGCTGAAGCAGGCCGCCATGGCTCTGTTCGAGGAGCAAGGTTTCCAGAACACGAGCGCCGTCCAGATCGCGGAGCGGGCGAGAGTCACCACTCGAACTTTCTTCCGGTACTTCCCGGATAAGCAGGCGATACTGTTCGTCGATGCGGAACGGCTGAGTGCGGCGCTGGTCCAGAAAATTCTCGATGCCACTGACGTCGCGGAGCCGCTTCGGGCAGTGGTGCAAGCTTTGGGGGGGTTCGACTGGCTAGGTTTGGGATCACGCGAATCCCAACGCCGGCGCGACGCGATGATCGCATCAAACTCGGACCTGCTGGAGCGCGAGCTGATCAAACAGCAGCAGATGGCCGACGGGTTCAGCGGCGCACTGCAGCAGCGCGGAGTAGACGCAGACAGCGCCGAACTTGCGGCTCGCGTGGGTATCGAAGTGTTCCGTACGGCCTACCGGCAGTGGCTAGCGGCGGAAGACGATCCCGAGCTGGCAACGATGATAGAAGCTGCGATGTCGGTCCTCGCCACGATCGTGCTCGCCAGTCGTTCGACCGCCTCGAATTAACTCATCTCATCTCAGTGAGTGACGGCTTTTGCCATGCACGATCGCATACGGCTTGGCGACGTGACCGCTGGGCAAGGGGATACGCCCGTATCCCAGGCGAGGATGGCGTTGGGAAGTGCCCGTTTGGTCAAGGCTTATCGCGTTGGCGGGCCAAATTCAGGATTGCGTCCGATCATTTGGTCTGCGGCGCTGGCCGCAGCGGACTGCGAGCTGACTCCCTCCTGGATCAGAAACCAGTTCCAACCGCCGCCGTGCCGGTCTTCCGGGTGCCAACACGGTTGCTCATCGCGTTGCGCGCCTTTTTGAGAT
>DASQRI010000748.1:0-3569 GCA_035642975.1 Mycobacterium sp. | reverse complement strand
CACGGCAGATGCTGCGGCGCCGGCCGGTGCGCGGCGCCCCGGTCGCCGGCGGGGCCTCAGATCACTTGCAGCGCAGTCTCGGGACCTTCCTGCTCACCATGTTCGGTGTCGGCGAGACCGTCGGTGCGGGCATCTTCATCGTGCTCTCACAGTCGGTGCCGCAAGCCGGCCCGGCGGTGGTCATCTCATTCCTAGTCGCGGGAATCGCGGCGGGTCTGGCCGCGGTCTGCTACGCCGAGATGGCGTCGGCGGTACCGGTTTCCGGCTCGGCCTACTCATACTGCTACGTCACCCTGGGCGAGCTCGCAGCGATGGGCGTCGCAGCATGCCTGCTGCTCGAGTACGGTGTGTCCACCGCCGCGGTGGCGGTAGGGTGGAGCCAGTATCTGAACAAGTTGCTCGACAACATCTTTGGATCCCATCTGTCACAAGCTATTTCGGCTGGACCGTGGGATTCCGAGCCAGGTGTCATCAACCTGCCCGCGATCGTCTTGGTGGCGATGTGCGCCGTCCTGTTGATCCGCGGCGCCAGTCAATCCGCGAAGGCCAACGCCGTGATGGTGGTGATCAAGCTCGGCGTGCTGCTGATCTTCGCGGCCATCGCGTTCACCGCGTTCAAAGCGGACCGCTTCACTAACCTGGCGCCGTTCGGCTTCTCGGGTATCAGCTTGGCCGCGGGCACGATCTTTTTCGCTTACATCGGTATTGACGCGGTATCCACCGCCGGCGACGAAGTCAAGGATCCGCAACACACGATGCCGCGAGCAATTATCTACGCCTTGCTGATCGTCACGGCTATCCATCTGCTGGTAGCGGTTGCCGCGTTGGGCAGTCAGCCATGGCAGGAGTTCAAGGGTGAAGAAGCGGTGCTAGCCGTGATCTTGGACCACATCACCGGAAACACCGCGGGTAGCACGCTGGTCTGTGCCGGCGCGGTGATATCGATCTTCTCGGTGACGCTCGTGACGTTGTACGGCCAGACACGCATCCTGTTCACCATGGGCCGAGACGGTCTGCTGCCGGCGACTTTCGCGAAGGTCAACCCGCGCACGATGACACCGGTCAGAAACACGGTGATCGTTGCGCTTGCGGTGGCAGTCCTGGCCGCACTGGTCCCGCTGGACCGGCTGGCCGAAACGGTCTCCATCGGCACCCTGACCGCGTTCATCGTGGTGTCGGCGGGAGTGATCGTCCTACGGGTTCGCGAACCGGACTTGCCCCGGGGTTTCAAGGTGCCGGGTTATCCGGTGACGCCGATCTTGTCGATGGCGGCGTGCGCCTACATTTTGTACAGCCTGCACTGGTACACCTGGATTGCGTTCAGCGGGTGGCTAGCGGTCGCGCTAATCTTCTATCTGGCCTGGGGCCGCCGCCACAGTGCGCTCAACGGCGAAGGTGTTCGCGTGCCCGTCGGTCCTTAACGCCTCGTCGGCTGTCGTTCCGTTCAAGCAAGTATCGGGACCAGTCAACGCGCGACTGAATTTGAGCGCGTCGACCAGCTCGGCTATTGCCTGCTCGCCCCGACCACCTACGACCGCCTCCGAAAAGCATGTTTCTAGGTGGTTATGCAACATCACCCGATTTGTGCGCTCCAACGCCGACTGCACCGCAGAAATCTGCTTCATCACATCCACGCAATATGCGTCGGATTCCAGCATTCGGATAATCCCGTCCAGGTGGCCTCGCACCGTCTTAAGCCGGTTTAGTACAGAACGCTTTTTGGCCGTCAACTCTTCTGACATCACGGTCCCCTTCCAGCGGCACGCGCCGACCCCCGGCGCCGGGATCAGCAGCCTCCAGCTTATCCCACCCCACCCCACCCCACCCTGGGTGGGGTAGCATGGGCCCGTTGAACACGACACAGGAGGTTTCAGTCATGACCGATACGACCGACGTAGCGCAGTCAACCGACGATCCGGGCACCGCACGGCCCGCCAGCCGCCTGAACCAGGCACTAGCGTGGGTGGGCATCGTCGCCGGCGGACTGTTTATCGTCGCCGCGATTTTCCTCTCCGGCTTCTTCTTGAATTGGAGCGAGCACGCACACATGCGAATGGGAATGGGAGACATGGCGACGGCCCACGGATCGAAGGATTGCTGTGCGGACATGAAGCCGGGCGATCACATGATGAAAACGGGCGCGATGGGGCCGGAGATGATAGGTCCGCATTAAGGTCCGATCGCCGATACCGGATGCGCCGAACGAGTCGGACGGAGGCCGGCCCGGTTCCGGTGCTGCGGAAGTAGCGCGGGGTGCCTCCCGGGACGCCGAACTCTAACGTGGGACGGGTTAGTAAAGCCGACCGGCCGGTGATCAGAGAACGGCTAGGGTGCCAACCATGCCCGTCCCAGCCCGCGCCAGACTGGCCTTCCGTCTCGTGCTCGCCATGGGTCTCGCCGCCGCCGCATCCGCATGCGACCACACCCCGGAACGGGTCGGCGACAATCCCCGCCAGGTGACCGTCGTCGGCTCCGGCCACGTGCAGGGCGTCCCCGACACCCTGACCGCCGACGTCGGCATCGAATTCATCGCCCCGGACGTCACCGCGGCGATGAATCAGACCAACGACCGTCAGCAGGCGGTCATCAACGCGGTGGCGGGCGCCGGCGTGGACCGCAAGGACATCAGCACCACCGAGGTCAGCCTGCAGCCTCAATACGACAGTTCCGGCGGCAAGATCACCGGGTACCGCGCCGACAACTCGATCCGGGTCAAGATTCACCCTGCCGACGCGGCCTCGCACGTGCTGGCGGTGATTGTCGGCACCGGTGGCGACGCAACCCGGATCAACTCGGTCAGCTACTCCGTCGCCGACGACTCACAACTGGTGAAAGACGCCCGCGCCCGCGCTTTTCAGGACGCCAAGGACCGCGCCCAGCAGTACGCGCAGCTGTCCGGGCTCGGGCTCGGCAAGATCATCTCGATCTCGGAGGCATCGGGCGCCGCGGCCCCGGCGCCTACGCCGCTGCGAGGCGCGCTGCCGTCCAATGTTCCGCTGGAGCCCGGCCAGCAGACCGTGAGCTTCTCGGTCACCGCGGTGTGGGAGCTGCGCTGAGGTCGATCTGCCCGACTTTCCCCCGCACGCGGGAGGTACCCCATCTCGGGCCGCCGGCGGCCCGCATCGTCGTCGGGCGTCCCTCAGTCTTGGTAGACCCTGGGGTCCAGGGTCCCGATGTAGGGCAGGTCACGGTAGCGCTCGTCGTAGTCCAGGCCATAGCCGACCACGAACTCGTTGGGGATGTCGAAGCCGACGTAAGCGATGGATGCGTTGGCGCGCAACGCATCCGGCTTACGCAGCAGCGTGCACACGCGCAGTGAATGCGGATGCCGGGTGGCCAAGTTGCGCAACAGCCAGGACAGCGTGAGCCCGGAGTCGACCACGTCCTCGACGATCAGCACGTCCCGATCGTTGATATCGCGATCGAGGTCTTTCAGGATGCGAACCACACCCGACGAGGACGTCGACGTTCCGTAGGAGCTGACCGCCATGAACTCGAACTGGGTCGGCAGCGGGATCGCGCGGGCCAGGTCGGTGACGAACATCACCGCACCCTTCAGCACGGTGATC
>DASQRI010000747.1:0-4320 GCA_035642975.1 Mycobacterium sp. | reverse complement strand
GTCCGTGCCGTCGACAAATTGCATCGCGATCCACAGCTGGCCCTCGAACTCGCCCCGCCGGTGAATCGACACGATGTTGGGGTGATCCAGCGCCGAAGCCACGTCGGCCTCGCGGATGAACCGCGCCCGAAAGTCCGCATCGCCGGACAGCTCCACGTTGAGCACCTTCAGCGCTTCGCTGCGCGGCAGGTCGGGGTTGCGCGCCAGATACACGGTGGCCATTCCGCCTGCGCCCAGCACTCGCTCGATCTGGTATCCGGCGAACACCGCACCGGGGCTCAACATGCTGGCCCTGTCCCCCCGCTTCGACCCGTGCGATTGCGAATGGCCGACGATACTCCGGCTGCCCGGAGAATACCCGCCACAGTGTGCTGCAATGACGTGATGAGCTCCCATGATCACGCCGCATATCTGGCCGACGTCACTGCGATCGAACAGGTCAAGTACCGCTACATGCGTGGCCTGGATACCAAACATTGGGACGACTTCGCCGCCACGCTCACCGAGGACGTCGTCGGCGACTACGGGTCGTCGCTGGGCGAGGAGCACCACTTCACCAACCGCGCCGACCTGGTCGATTTCATGCGCTCGTCACTGGGTCCGGGCGTGATCACCGAGCACCGGGTGACCCATCCGGAGATCACCGTGACCGGCGATGAAGCAACGGGCTGCTGGTATCTGCAGGACCGGGTGATCGTGGCCGAGTTCAACTTCATGCTGATCGGCGCCGGCTTCTACCGGGACCGCTATCGCCGCACCGCCGAGGGATGGCGGATCAGCGCGACCGGATACGACCGGACCTACGATGCGACGATGTCGTTGGCGAACCTCGACTTCAAGGTGAGGCCCGGTAGCGCGCTGGCCTGAATTCGATTGCGGCTGTGCCTTATTGGGTGATTGCCATCACCGCGCCCGGCTGCAGCCACTGAATGATCTGCACGAGCTTCGCGTCGTCGATCGCTACGCAGCCCTCCGTCGGACCGCCGTCGGTGGTGTGGAAAAAGAATGCCGCACCCTTGCCCGGGGCGCGGTTGGGGTTGACGCCCATCACCACTGCGTGTTTGTACTGCGGGATCTGCAGGTTCTCACTCGCTGAGGTGCTGAACGGGCACTGAGCCTGGTGGCACACCTGCATGGTGTTGAAGGTGGGGCTGTTGTCGTCGCCGTTCCACCAGTGATTCGGCCCGACCTGCACGTACTTCAGGCCGCCGCCCGGGTTGGGCGCGGTCCCGAACGCAAACGGCAAGGCGAAGACCCCCATCGGGGTGGCCGGGTAGCCGCTCTTGGCCTCTGGCGCCAGACCCGCCGACCCGACGTGCGCTGGTATACCGGCCTCGACGGGCTGCCAGCCGCTGGCGGTGCGTTGGTAGACGTCCAGTTTTGCGTTCGAACCGCCAACTCCGACAACGGAAATCACCTGCGGCGCATTACCCACCGAAGGAGCAAACCAGGGTGCGCCGACTGCACCCCCCTCCGGGGCTGTCGCCAGGGGTACGACGGCTGCGCACACCGCAGCGCACAGTGATCCCAGCAGTCGGCGCACCGCTTTATCGTCGACGCCGAATGATCATGAGGTCAAGTCAAGGTTTAGCTTCGATCCGATCACCGCGCGGCCGCGACTCATGCCGGCCGCCTATCGCTGCTGGTCGCGCCGATACGATCAACCCCAGACGCGGCCGTCAGGCGCATCGTCCGATCGTATGCGTCGCCCACAGGATCCCCGGGTATAGAAAGCAATTAATGGCACCGACAGATCGCGACCCCACGCCGTCAGGCGACGGCAGCACGACAAGGCTCGCCGTGGCGGGCGGGGTCGGCGCGCCGCCGCTGACGGTCTGGCTCGGATCCGCGATGTACACCTTCCCCGCCGACCGAGACGTCATCGTGGGTCGCCACCGCGAGTGCGACATCCGCTTCCAAGACATCAATCCCGACGACCTGACGTTGATATCGCGGGTGCACGCGATCCTGCGATTCGACCGCGGGCAGTGGGTCGTCATCGACAAAAGTCAAAACGGCGTCTACGTCAACGGTTCCCGCGCGGCACTGGTGGCCATCCGCGACCGGCTCAGCATCACGCTGGGCAGCCCGCGCGGACCACAGTTGACCTTCCGGGTCGCGGCGTCGGCACCGTCGTCGGGACCCCGCATTCCGCGGACGCCCGTGGGCGCACCGGATGAAGGCCTGGGCAGCAGTCCGGAGACGGCGATGATCAGGCCGGTGAACACGCCGCCCCCACCCCCGCCCCGCACGCAAACGCGGCCGGTACGCCCGCCCGTTTCGCAGCCGAATCCGAGCCGACCGGATATCCCCGCGCGGACCACCGGCATCCGGCGGGTGTCGAGCCCGCCCGTCCCGCCGCGCACGACGGGTTCGCAGGGTTCGGCGACGCTGGGCCGCGCCAAAACCAACAACATCGTCGTCGACGACGCGCTGGCCTCCCGGGTGCACGCCGTGCTGGTGTCCGGTCCGACCGGACTCGAGATCCGCGACAACAACAGCAGCAACGGCACATTCGTCAACGGCAGCCTGATCACGACTGCGACACTGCGCGACGGCGACGTAGTCACCATCGGCAATACCGACTTGCGGGCGACCGGCACCACCCTGGTGCAGGCCGGTGCGCGCACCAGCGGGCTCACTGCGCACGGGTTAGCACTGACCGTGGACGGGCGCCCACTGCTTCAGGACGTGTCTTTCACCGCCAAACCGGGGACGTTGACCGCGGTGATCGGGCCGTCCGGCGCCGGAAAATCCACACTGGTCAAGGTGATTGGCGGTGCGCTGCCGCGCAGCGCCGGTGTGGTCGCCTTCGATGGGCACGACGTGCATGCCGACTACGCCTCGATGCGCTCCCGAATCGGGATGGTGCCGCAGGACGATGTCGTGCACCGCCAGCTCACCGTCGAGCAGGCGTTGAATTTCGCCGCGGAGCTTCGGTTGCCGCCGGACACCTCCGCCGATGATCGCCGGGAGGTGGTCGAGCGGGTGCTCGATGAGCTGGAGTTGGCTCCGCACAAGAAGACTCGCGTCGACAAGCTCTCCGGTGGGCAGCGCAAGCGCGCATCGGTGGCCATGGAACTGCTGACCGGCCCATCGCTGCTGATCCTCGACGAACCGACCTCGGGCCTGGACCCGGCGTTGGACCGCCAGGTGATGACGATGTTGCGTCGGCTCGCCGATGCCGGCCGGGTGGTCATCGTCGTCACGCATTCGCTGACCTACGTCAGCATGTGCGACCAGATTCTGCTGCTGGCGCCCGGCGGCAAGACCGCGTTCGCCGACCCGCCCGCCCAGATCGGGCCGGTGATGGGCAGCACCGACTGGGCCGACATCTTCGCCCGGGTCAGCACCGACCCCGACGGGGTGCACCGCGCGTACCTGGCCCGGCACCCCGCAAGCCCGCGACGGCCGTCACCGACCGCCGGTGCGGCACCGTTGGGCAAGCCGCCGCAGACCAGCCAATGGCGCCAGATCGCGACGCTGGCCCGCCGCCAAACCCGGCTGATCACTTCCGATCGCGGCTACTTCGCGTTTCTGGCGGTGCTACCGCTGGTGCTCGGTGTGCTATCGCTGGCCGTGCCCGGCAGCACCGGGGTCGGGTACGCCAATCCGGCCGGGCCGCAGCCCGAAGAGCCCATCGACATCCTGATCCTGCTGAACATCGGCGCGGTGTTCTTGGGGACCGCGCTGACCGTGCGCGATTTGGTCGGCGAGCGGATGATTTTCCAGCGTGAGCGGGCTGTGGGCCTGTCAGCGTCGGCCTACCTGATGGCCAAAGTTGTCGTCTACAGTGCCGCGGCGTTAATCGGCACCGCGGTCATGGTCGCCATCATGACGATCGGCAAAGGCGCACCGGCGCACGGCGGGGTGCTGTTGGGCCACAACGTTTTTCCCGCTGTCGTGGAGCTGTATCTGGGTCTTGCGCTGACGGCCATCACCTCGGCGATGGTGGGGCTGGCGCTGTCGTCGCTCGCTCGCTCGACTGAGCAGGTGCTGCCGATGCTGGTGGTGACCATCATGGTGTCGATGGTGCTGGCCGGTGGCCTGATTCCGGTGACGGGACGGCTGGTCCTCGACCAGATGTCCTGGTTTGTGCCGGCGCGTTGGGGTTTCGCCGCATCGGCGTCGACGGTGGATCTGAACAACGTCGAGGCGGCCCTGCCTGCCGACCGGTTGTGGCGCCACGTGCGCGACGCGTGGTTGTTCGACTTGGGGATGCTGGCTTCGTTAGCCGTTGTTTTCGCTGGGCTCGTCCGCTTCCGGCTTCGGCTGCGGGCGCGCTAGCGGCACTGGGTTTGCGGCGGCCGGTTTGCAGTG
>DASQRI010000746.1:0-4750 GCA_035642975.1 Mycobacterium sp. | reverse complement strand
TCAGCCGCGTGACGAATGGCTCCAGCGAGCGTCCGGCAGCCAGCGCGCCGGCGAAGTCGCGCGGCCGTAGCTCGTACTTCTCGGAATCGAGGTATTCTTCGCTGCCCTCGAGCACGGCGCGGCTTTCGAACAACTCGTAGCCGGAATACACCCCCCAGGCGGGGCTCATCGTCGCCGCCAGCACGGCGCGTATCGCGAACATGCCCGGGCCATTGTGCTGCAAACTGGCGTGCAGGATGTCGGGGGTGTTGACGAACAAGTTGGGACGCCGGAAATCGGCGAGTTCGGGTATCTGCTGGGCGAATTCGGTGAGCTCCCACTTGGACGTACGCCAGGTGAAATACGTGTAGGACTGCGTGAAGCCGAGCTTGGCAAGCCCGTATTGACGGGCCGGCGGTGTGAAGGCCTCGGACAAGAACAGCACATCCGGATCGACCGCCTTGACCTGAGATATCAGCCAAGCCCAGAAGTTCGGCGGCTTGGTGTGCGGGTTGTCGACGCGAAAGGCCTTGACCCCGTGGTCCATCCAGAACCGCATCACCCGCAGCACCTCGTCGTACAGGCCGGCGGGGTCGTTATCGAAGTTGATCGGGTAGATGTCCTGATACTTCTTCGGTGGGTTCTCGGCGTATGCGATGGTGCCGTCCGGCAATTCGGTGAACCACTCGCGGTGTTCCCTGGCCCACGGGTGATCCGGCGCGCACTGCAGCGCGAAATCCAGGGCCACTTCCATGCCCAGGTCCTCCACCGCTGCCACAAACCTGTCGAAGTCCGCGATCGTGCCCAGCTGCGGGTGCACCGCGTCGTGGCCGCCCTCATCGCTTCCGATCGCCCACGGCGACCCGACGTCACCGGGCACGGCGGTCGCGGTGTTGTTGCGGCCTTTGCGGTGGATCTTGCCTATCGGGTGGATCGGCGGCAGGTACACCACGTCGAAGCCCATCTCAGCGATGCGCGGCAGCGCCGCCGCCGCGGTGGCGAAGGTGCCGTGCACGGGGTTGCCGTCGGCGTCCCAGCCGCCCGTCGATCGGGGAAACATCTCGTACCACGAGCCGAAGCGGGCCAGCGGCCGGTCCACCCATACGCCGTACTGCTCGCCGCGGGTGACCAGCTCGCGCAGCGGATAGTGGCTCAGCAACTCGTCGATCTCACGGGTCAGCGCCAGTGCGGCGCGGGAGACCGGATCGCCGGGAGCCCGCAGGGCGGCCGCGGCCGCACGCAACGGATCGCGCTGGCCGCGGGGAACCCCGGTGGCCGCCCGTTCCAGGAGCTGTGCGCCCATCAGCAGGTCGTTGGACAATTCGGCCTCGCCCTGTCCGGCGTCCAGCTTGGCCACGACGGCGTGCCGCCAGGTTTGGATCGGGTCACCCCAGCCGTCCACCCGGTACGTCCACAACCCGACGCTGTCCGGGGTGAACGCGCCGTGGAAAACGAACGGCTCTTCGCCCATCGTCATCGGGACGTGCAGCGGCTTGACTCGGACCAGCGGATCAACGGAGCGTGCGGCCACTGACGGGGCTTGCAAGGGGGCCTGCACCGCCTTGAGCCGCCGGGTTTCGCCCACCTGCGGATAGCGCGGTCCCAGGTAACGCACCACCAGCGTCGCGGCGACCGCGTCATGGCCTTCGCGCCATACCGACGCGCGTACCGGAATCACCTCGTCGATCACGGCTTTTGCCGGATAGGCCCCGCACGATACAACGGGTGCTACGTCATCGATCTCGACACGACCGGGCACCGCTGATCCGTCCTTTCGGTAGTCCGTTGTTGTTCTGGGCGCGGTCCAAGCGCGGCGTGCTCGTCTTCGCGAAATTCTCCACATAACCCTTTGCGCCCAATACCCACCGTAGTGTCGGGCCACACCCGGCGCCGGGATGCGCTTGCCGTTGGGGCAGCGAACCCCGGCCGGTCGTCAGTAAGGTAAGGACGCGTGAAAGCCCTCCGTCGGTTCACGGTCCGCGCCCATCTTCCGGAACGGCTGGAGGCGCTCGAGCAACTCTCCATCAACCTGCGATCGTCGTGGGACAAGCCGACCCAGGACCTCTTCGCGTCGATCGAGCCGACGCTGTGGGACCAGTGCGGTCAGGATCCGGTTGCCCTGCTGGGCGCGGTAAGCCCGGGCCGGCTCGACGAGTTGGCACAAGACGGCGGGTTTCTCGACCGGCTCGATGAGTTGGCGGCCGATCTCAACGACTATCTGAGCCGCCCGCTGTGGTACCAGCAGCAACAAAGCAACGGCACCGCCATGCCCAACGGCATCGCCTACTTCTCGATGGAGTTCGGCGTCGCGCAGGTGTTGCCGAACTATTCGGGCGGCTTGGGGATCCTGGCCGGCGATCATCTGAAGTCCGCGTCGGATCTTGGTCTGCCGCTGATCGCGGTGGGCCTGTACTACCGCTCGGGCTACTTCCGGCAGTCGCTGACCGCCGACGGCTGGCAGCACGAGAATTATCCGGCGCTGGACCCGCAGGGACTGCCGCTGCGGCTGCTGATCAACGGTGCGGGTGAGCCGGCGCTGGTCGAGTTGGCGCTACCGAACTCCAGCCGGCTGCGGGCACGGATCTGGGTGGCGCAGGTCGGTCGCGTCCCGCTGCTGATGCTGGATTCCGACATCCCGGAGAACGAGCACGACATGCGCGGGGTGACCGACCGCCTCTACGGCGGCGATCAAGAACATCGCATGCAACAGGAGCTTCTGGCGGGCATCGGGGGCATCCGGGCGATCCGCGCCTACACCGCGATCGAAGGGCTGCCGGCGCCCGAGGTCTACCACATGAACGAAGGCCATGCCGGATTCCTCGGCGCCGAGCGAATCCGCGAACTGGTCGATGCCGGTTTGGATTTCGACACCGCGCTGACGGTGGTTCGGTCCAGCACGGTGTTCACCACCCATACGCCGGTACCCGCCGGAATCGACCGGTTTCCAATGGAGATGGTGCAACGGTATTTCGCCGACCCCGACGACACGGTTGGATCGACGCTGCTGCCAGGCGTGCCGGTGGCCAAGGTCTTGGCGCTGGGCGCCGAGGACGATCCGGAGAAGTTCAACATGGCCCACATGGGCCTGCGGCTTGCCCAGCGCGCCAACGGTGTCTCGCTGCTGCACGGTCAGGTGAGTCGTGTCATGTTCAACGAGCTGTGGCCCGGTTTCGACCCCGACGAGGTGCCGATCGGCTCGATCACCAACGGTGTTCATGCGCGTACCTGGGCGGCGCCGCAATGGATACAGCTGGGGCAGGAATTGGCCGGGTCGGACTCGTTCAGTGACCCCGGCGTCTGGCTGCGCGTGAAGGAGGTCGACGCGGGTCATCTGTGGTGGATCCGGTCGCAACTGCGGGCGCTGCTTGTCGAGGACGTGCGTGCGCGGCTGCACCGCTCGTGGCGGGTCCGCGGTGTCTCGGAGGCCGAATTAGGTTGGATCGGGGCGGCATTCGATCCCGATGTGCTGACCATCGGGTTTGCTCGGCGGGTGCCGACGTACAAGCGACTGACGCTGATGCTGCGCGACCCGCACCGGCTGGAACGGCTGCTGCTCGACAAGGACAAACCGATCCAGCTGATCGTCGCCGGGAAGTCGCACCCCGCCGACGACGGCGGCAAGGCGCTGATCCAGCAGGTGGTCCAATTCGCCGACCGGCCTGAGGTGCGCCACCGCATCGCCTTCCTGCCCGACTACGACATGTCGATGGCCCGGCTGCTGTACTGGGGTTGCGACGTCTGGTTGAACAATCCGCTCCGCCCGCTGGAGGCCTGCGGCACGTCGGGGATGAAGAGCGCGCTCAACGGCGGCCTGAACCTGTCGATCCGCGACGGGTGGTGGGACGAGTGGTACGACGGCGAGAACGGCTGGGCGATCCCGTCGGCCTCCGGGGTGGTCGACGAGGACCGGCGTGACGAATTGGAGGCGGCGGCGCTTTACGACCTGCTGCAGAAATCCGTGGCGCCGAAGTTCTACGAGCGCGATGAGCACGGAGTACCGCGTCGGTGGATCGAGATGGTGCGCCACACCCTGCAGACGCTCGGCCCGAAAGTGTTGGCCTCGCGGATGGTTCGCGATTACACCGAGCGCTACTACCTACCGGCGGCCGAGTCGCTGCGCAGGACGGTCGCGGTCGACGGCGACGGCCAGGCGGCGTTCGATCCGGCCCGCGAGCTGGCCGCCTACCGTCGGCGGGCTTTTGAGGCGTGGCCGAAGATCCACATCACCGACGTCGACAGCACCGGGTTGCCGGACACTCCGGTGCTCGGTTCGAAGCTGACCCTGACCGCGACCGTCCAGTTGGCCGGCCTGCGGCCCGAGGAGGTCACCGTTCAGGCGGTGGTCGGCAGGGTGGACACCGGCGACGCGCTGGTAGACCCCGTCACCGTCGACATGCCGTACACCGGCACCTCGGCCGGCGGCGACCACATCTTTGCCACCACAACGCCGCTACCGGTGGCCGGCTCAGTCGGCTACACCGTGCGGGTGCTGCCGCATCATCCGATGCTGGCCTCGGAGGCTGAGCTGGGTCTGGTCACGCTGGCATAGGCCGCCGACGATGCGGGCCGGAACGCGCGAGGTGGGGGCACCCCCAGCCGCGAAGCGGCGAGGGGGCGAGGCGGGCAATCAGGCCTAGCTGTCGGTCAGCCTGGTCAGCGCCGCGCGCACCGCTTCCGCATCGGTCGTCGGCCAGAACGGCGGCAGCGAGGCGCGCAGGTAGCCGCCGTAGCGGGCGGTGGCCATCCGGGAGTCCAGCACCGCGACCACCCC
>DASQRI010000745.1:0-3116 GCA_035642975.1 Mycobacterium sp. | reverse complement strand
ACGCAGAGGCAGACGAGGTCGCTGTCGGCCGCGAGTTCCGCCGGCGACTCGGCGACCTTGGCGGCGGTGTCGGCGAACGGCTCGAGCGACGCCGGTCTGCGCGCCCACAACGTCGTCGGAAAGCCGGCTTCGACGATTCGTCCCGCCATCGGGCCGCCCTGGCTGCCCAACCCGATAAATCCGACGTGCATCAACCGGCCTCCAAATCGGCTTTCGTGCCGGGCCTTTGAGCGGTGACACATTCGTCGGCGAACGAAAGGACCGCCGAGTGGTAGGCCGCGGCGGTGTGACCGAGGCTGATGTTGTGGCCGGCCGCGCGTTGTTCGTTGATCCGGAATCGAGGAGCGCCGACGAACAGGGCGGCGATCTCGGCCAGCGCCGCCGGGTCGGACTGCCACACCTTTTCGTGCTCGGCGACACTGAACTGCACTGGGACGCGCACCGCGGGGGCGATCGCCGAGAAGTCTCGACGGGCCCAATTCGACACCATCTGGTCTTCATAGGGCGGAGCACCCGGATAAACCGTTGCACCGCTCAGCACTTCGGGCGGATACAGCTCAGTCGGATGCCACAGCAGTTCGCGCAGGCCGGTGGGGCGGTGGTCCCGGGTTGCTACTTTCAGGATCTCGCGGGCGGCGGGGTGGTAGTGCCGCCCGGTGCCCGCGAGTTCAATGCCAATCAGGTCGGTCCGCTGCTCGTCGGCGGTCATTCGCAGCGCCAGTTCGCAGCCGCCGGAGTGGGCCATCAGGAAAAGCCCTGCGCCGCGGGGTCGTTCACCGAGGATGCGATCGACCGCACCATACGCAAGCTGCACCCGTTGCTCGGGGCGTGCCACCGCTTCGGGGTACGGAGCGGAGCTGCCATAGCCGGGCCGGTCCAGCGCTATCACGGTGTAGCCGTGCGCCGCGCCCGCTCGCAGCAAGGACGACTCAGGGTGGCCCGGGCAGTCGAAATACAGCGCGGTGGTGCCTCCGCCGTGGATGGCCACGATCACCGCCCGCGGCGTCGGCGCCTCGGCGACCAGCGCGGACATCGGTACGCCGTCGACGATGACGAGCCTGGGATGCGGTGCCGTCATGAGTCGGCCCGCAGCAGCAACACGCCGCTGGGTGTCAGGCCGCCGCTGCTGACCACGCCGACGCGCGCACCGGCGACTTGACGCTGGCCGGCTTCGCCGCGCAGCTGGGTGATCGCCTCGTGCAGCAGACCCATGCCATGCGTTCGGCCGTGCGACAGCTGGCCGCCGTGGGTGTTCAGCGGCAGCTCGCCGTCGCGGGCGATGTTCTTGCCGCCGTCCAGAAATTCCTTGGCCTCACCGATTCCGCAGAACCCGAGCGCTTCGATCCAGGACAGGCAGTTCATCGTGAACCCGTCGTACAACTCGGCGACGTCGACATCCTCGGGTCGCAGCGTTGTACGCGACCACAGGTGCGCGGCTTGGCCGAGCACCTGTGGTTCGTGGGTCAATGTGCTTTGGTCCCAATCGATCCGCTCGATGATCTGGGTGCCGACGGCGTCGACGAACACCGGTGGTTTGGCGGTGTCACGTGCGGCGTCGACGGCCGACACGATCACCGCGATCGCGCCGTCGCAGGGCACGTCACAGTCATACAGACCGAACGGAGTGGTGATCGCGCGCGCGGTGAGATAGTCGTCCATGGTCATCGGCTCGCGGTACACCGCCGACGGGTTGAGTTCGGCATTGGCGCGTTGGTTCAACGCGATCCAGCCCAGCGTCTCTTTGGTCGTGCCGTAGCGGTGGAAGTGGCGTTGAGCGTTCTGTGCCAACGTGTGTGCCGCGGAGGTGGCGCCGAACGGCATCAGCCAGTCGGCGCGGCGGCCCCCGGACGGAACGATTTTGCCCTGCTTCATCAGCTCGTTGAAGGTGGCTTCCCACAGCGTCCGGAAGCACAGCACATGGCGGGCCAGCCCACCGGCGATGGCGAGCATCGCGGCGATCACCGATCCGCCAGGGCCGAAAGTCTCGATGCCGCCGTTGTGCCAGGTAGGCCGAATGCCCAGCGCCGCTTCCAGTGCGGTGACGCCGCCTTCGCCGAAGCCGCCGAGATTGCCCCCGCCGGGGTAGGTCGACAGGCCGTCGATGTCATCGAGGGTCAGGCCGGCATCGGCGACGGCGGCCTCGCAGGCCTGCACGGTCAGCGACAGCGGCGGCACCATCAGGCGTCGCCCGAGCTCCGACATACCGATCCCGGTGAGCGCGACTTTGTCTTCGAATTTCTCCGGCGTGAGCATCGGCCGGACGAACTCCCCGAAGCGCTCCGGCTCGATTTCGTCGATCGGCAACGCGGCGGGTTCGGCGCCTTCGATGGGACGGAACAGCGGCAGCCAGACGTCCTCGTCCTGTTCGAAGACGACCTGCACCTGCTGGCCCAATTCGAGTTGCGCGGGGTCACATTCGACGATGTTGGTGGTCAGCCGCACCCGCGGATCTTCAGCGATGGCGACCTGGGCGACGACGTAGGGCGCCGGCAGCCCAGGCAGGCTGAATCGGTGGTTGACGGTGAATCCGGCCAGGGTGGCTCGACCCGACACCGCCCGCACGCCAAGGTTGTGCGAGCGGCAGTACCGGCACACTGGGGCCGGGGGATGGATGAGTGCGGTGCAGTCGACGCATTCCTGCAGCCGCAGCTTTCCGTCGGCGCCCGACATCCAGAAGAACTCGTTGTCCGCCGTGATCAGCGGCAGCGGGCGTCCGGTCAACGGGTGAACCCCCACTCGGCTTCGTTGTCTTCGGTTTTGAGGGTCGTGGTCGGATCGTCCGAACTGCCCGACGTTTGATGCGGTTGGGCGTCCCGGCGCTCGCCCCACTCGGTGATGGCGTGCACCGGGCAGTCCAGCAGCGCCCGCAGCACGGCGTCGTGGTCAGCTTCGGCGACGTCGCCGTTGCCTTCCAGTGCTGCGTATCCCCAGTCGTCGAGGGAGAAGTAATCCGGCGCATGCTTGGCGCACAGGCCGAAGCCGTCGCACACGGTCCGGTCGAGACGGATTTTCATGCCTGTCCCACCGCCTCGACCTCGTAGGGGCGTTCAGCCCGGAAGGCGCCGAGTTGACATGTCTGGCAGTCATTGTCGAGGTGGTGCTGAACCGGTTCCGGG
>DASQRI010000744.1:0-14267 GCA_035642975.1 Mycobacterium sp. | reverse complement strand
CTCGACGGTGGCCGGCAAGTTGAAGATGATCGGGTTGTCCGGTGTGGGTTCGATGACGTCCCCGACCGCGTCGCAGACCTGTTTGGCGTACTCCAGTTCGGTGCCGGTGTAGGACTCCGGCGAGTACTCGAAGCGCCACTGTGTGCCCGGGAATTTGGCGGCTTCCTCGACGCATTTGCGAGCGCCGTCGGTGGCGATCGCCAGCACTGCGGGCCGGTCGGCGCGAAACACCACGCGGCGCTGCAGGATAGACGTCGAGTTGTAGAAGTGCACGATCGCTCGGTGCACGCCCTCGCACGCCTGGAACGTCCGTTCGATCAGCTCGGGCCGGCACTGCGTCAACACCTGGATGGTGACGTCGTCGGGAATCGCGCCGTCAGTGATGATCTCGCGAACGAAGTCGAAGTCGGTCTGGCTGGCCGACGGGAACCCGACCTCGATCTCCTTGTAGCCCATGCGAACCAGGAGATCGAACATGCGGCGCTTGCGCGCCGGGCTCATCGGATCGATCAGCGCCTGATTTCCGTCACGCAGATCCACCGCACACCACAGCGGGGCGCGGTCGATGACGCGGTCGGGCCAGCTGCGGTCGGCCAGCCGGATGGGCTCGACCTCCTCTGCGAAGGGACGATACCGGCTGACCGGCATTGACGACCCACGCTGGGTGTTCCACGCCGGCTGGCCGACACCTGCCTGGCCGGCGGGTTTGGTGATGGTTCGACTGGAGGTGAATGCGTCGGGAGAGTCGCCCGACGGTTTGCTAAAGCTGGTCACGGTGATTGCTCCGGGAAGTGAAGAAGGGGCGCCCATGGTGGGCGTGACCGGCGCATCGCGAATACCCGCGACGGGAAGCCGGTCTGGATCAGGCCCCGTCGCGGCGTCCGAGAAGGAGCACACGCTGCACGTTGAGTACTGTACCGTGCCCGCGCACTTGCCCGAAACCCTGGGCCGCTAGCTTGTGGCTGGAACGATCCTGACCGGGATGTCGGTGTTTTCGTCGGTGTAATAGCTCGCGCAGACGCGGTGGTAGCCGTCGGCGATCTGCATCGCCACGCCGGTGTTGAGGTCCCCGCGCACGACCAAGATGGGCGACAGGGCCTTGCCTTTCTTGATCTTTTTCAGATCCACCTGCACGTGGGGGTTGTCGATCGGAAGCAGCGCCAGGCTCGAGGCGCGCAGCAGATCCTTGGCCTTCTTGTGCACGATCGGCGCCTTCTTGAGCGCTGCCACGATTTCGCTGATCTGCGCGGCCGTGGCAAGCAAGGCGAGATAATCCGCCGCCGCCGGATAGTCGTGCTCGTCCGGCTCGTTACCCCACAACACCGTGGCCATCGCGACCATCCTTTCTCACCACATCTGCGCCAGACATCCACCGGCCACTATTGGATATCAAATGCCGGCGCGCTGTACATGGTCTTCGGGACCGGTGCAGGCCGTTGGACGGCCCGCATCGTCGCCGGGCTGTCCACGATTGCCCGGCTCCTCCTCGGGCCGTTGGACGGCCCGCATCGTCGCCGGGCCGCCACGTATTCTATTGACGACCTCAACCTCGCGATGCTGAGGGAACTCCCCGGGCCGTAACGGCTGGAAAGGATCGACGTGGCGCTCGTCGTGCAGAAGTACGGCGGATCTTCGGTGTCTGACGCCGAGCGAATCCGCCGCGTCGCCGAACGCATCGTCGAGGCCAAAAAACAGGGCAACGACGTCGTCGTGGTCGTCTCGGCGATGGGCGACACCACCGACGGTCTGTTGGAGTTGGCCCAGCAGGTGTGCCCGGCGCCGCCGGCCCGCGAGCTCGACATGCTGCTGGCCGCCGGTGAGCGCATCTCCAACGCGTTGGTGGCCATGGCCATCGAATCGCTGGGCGCTCAGGCCCGCTCATTCACCGGCTCGCAGGCCGGTGTCATCACCACCGGCGCCCACGGCAAGGCCAAGATCATCGATGTCACCCCGACCCGGCTGCAGTCCGCGCTGGACGAGGGGCTGATAGTGCTGGTCGCCGGCTTCCAGGGGGTCAGCCAGGACACCCGCGACGTCACCACGCTGGGCCGCGGCGGCTCGGATACCACCGCGGTGGCGCTGGCCGCGGCCTTGGGTGCCGACGTGTGTGAGATCTACACCGACGTGGACGGCATCTTCAGCGCCGACCCGCGGATCGTGCCCAATGCCCGGCACCTGGCCACGGTCACCTTCGAGGAGATGCTCGAGATGGCCGCCTGCGGCGCCAAGGTGCTGATGCTTCGCTGTGTGGAATACGCCCGCCGCTACAACATTCCGGTGCATGTCCGCTCGTCGTATTCGGACAAGCCGGGCACCGTCGTCACCGGATCGATCGAGGACATACCCATGGAAGACCCCATTCTCACCGGCGTCGCACACGACCGCAGCGAGGCCAAGGTGACCATCGTCGGCATCCCTGACCACCCGGGCTACGCCGCCAAGGTGTTTCGCGCGGTCGCCGACGCCGACGTCAACATCGACATGGTGCTGCAGAACGTGTCGAAGATCGAGAACGGCAAAACCGACATCACGTTCACCTGCCCGCGCGACAGCGGGCGGGTCGCGGTGGAGAAGTTGGACTCGCTCAAAGACGAGATCGGTTTCAGCCAAGTGCTTTACGACGACCACATCGGCAAGGTGTCGCTGATCGGCGCCGGCATGCGCAGCCATCCCGGGGTCACCGCCACGTTCTGCGAGGCGCTGGCCGGTGTCGGCGTCAACATCGACTTGATCTCCACGTCGGAAATCCGGATCTCGGTGCTGTGCCGGGACACCGAGCTGGATAAGGCTGTCGTCGCTCTGCACGAGGCGTTCGGTCTCGGCGGCGAGGAGCACGCGACGGTGTATGCGGGGACCGGCCGCTGATGGGCGGCTTGTCGATTGGGGTCGTTGGCGCCACCGGTCAGGTGGGGCAAGTGATGCGCGCACTGCTCGACGAGCGTGACTTCCCGGCGAGCACCGTGCGGTTCTTCGCGTCGGCCCGCTCGCAGGGCCGCAAGCTGCCGTTTCGTGGCCAGGAAATCGAGGTCGAGGACGCCGAAACGGCCGACCCGACGGGTCTGGACATCGCGCTGTTCTCCGCCGGCGCGACGATGTCGCGGGTCCAAGCGCCCCGGTTTGCCGCCTCCGGCGTGACGGTGATCGACAATTCGTCGGCCTGGCGCAAGGACGCGGACGTGCCGCTGGTGGTCTCCGAGGTCAATTTCGCTGACGCACGGAACCGGCCCAAGGGCATCATCGCCAACCCCAACTGCACGACGATGGCCGCGATGCCGGTGCTCAAGGTGCTGCACGACGAGGCCCAGTTGGTGCGGTTGGTGGTGTCGAGCTACCAGGCCGTGTCCGGGACGGGACTGGCCGGGGTGGCCGAGCTCGCCACCCAGGCGCGCGCCGTCATCGACGACGCCGAGCAATTGGTGCACAATGGCGGCGCGGTGGCGTTCCCGGAGCCGAAGGCGTACGTCGCGCCGATTGCCTTCAACGTCGTGCCGTTGGCCGGAAAGCTCGTCGACGACGACTCCGGTGAGACCGACGAGGACCAGAAGCTGCGCAACGAGAGCCGCAAGATCCTGGGTATTCCGGACTTGTTGGTCAGTGGCACTTGTGTGCGGGTTCCGGTGTTCACCGGTCACTCGTTGTCGATCAATGCCGAGTTCGCCCAACCACTTTCGCCGCAGCGCGCTCGTGAAATCCTCGATGGCGCACCCGGGGTGAAGCTGGTTGACGTGCCCACCCCACTGGCCGCCGCCGGTGTCGACGAATCCCTCGTCGGCCGGATCCGCCACGACCCCGGAGTGCCCGACGGACGGGGCCTGGCGTTGTTTGTCTCAGGCGACAACCTGCGCAAGGGCGCGGCGTTGAACACCATCCAGATCGCCGAGTTGCTGGCTGCCGAATTGTGACCCGCGGGTGAGCCCTGCCGACTCCCGCCGGATCGCGCGCTGCTCACTCATGGCCGCGTATGTTGCGTGTCTGGTTGCCCAGCAAGGCTTTTCACCCGCTTATGCCGATCCGCCGGCTCCGATGCCACAGCCGGTCCTGCACCCGCTGGCACCCGGCGAGGTGATTCGAATCGGCCCGACCGCCGGGACCGGAACGCCTACTGGCGACTATGGCATCGGCGCCACCGACCTATGCGAGTTCATGGAGTTCCCGACCGACGTGGTCCAGGTCTGCGGCGACAGCTTCGCCGGTCAGGGAGTCGGCTTCGGCGGTTACTACTCGCCGGTCGCCTTGCGGGTCGACATGTCGTCGGTCGACGACCCGGACGGCGTCCGATACACCGGGGTCACCGGTGTCACGGAGCCGCTGCTGGCCGACCCGACGCCGCCGGGCGCGTCGCAGCTGCCCGCGGGCGTCGTGCAGATCAACCGGCAGAACTATCTGCTGGTCACCACCACCAAGGAACTGGTGCCGCAGAGTTCGCGGCTGGTGAAAGCCGAACCCACACATGGGCTTTGGCAGACTGCCCCGGGTTCGGCGCGGGAAGCCGACTACGCGGGCGGTCAGCAGTCACAGATCAGCGGCTACTACGACCCGATACCGACGCCCACGTCGCAGACCGGCTGGGTGTACATCGTCGCCGACAACTTCGATCGCAGCCAACCAGCGGTGCTGTACCGGGTCGCACCGGAGAACTTCGGCGACAGGTCCCATTGGCAGGGCTGGGCATCCGGGCCCGATGGCGGTTGGAGCAAGTCGCCGACGCCGCTGTGGGGCGACCTGGTTGGCGAGATGAGTTTTAAACAGATCGACGGCAAGGCGGTGTTGTCGTATTTCAACTCCAGCAACGGAAACATGGAAGTGCGGGTCGCCGACGACCCGACTTCGCTGGGCACCGCTCCGGTGACCACCGTGGTCCAGCACGACGACTGGCCCGAGCCCGCCGAAAGCCTGCCGCCGCCCTTTGACAATCGGTTGGCCCAGCCGTACGGCGGTTACATCTCCCCGGGGTCGACGCTGGACGAGTTACGGGTGTTCGTCAGCCAATGGCACAACAGCGATCCGCGGGCGCGGGCGCCGTATCGGGTCATCCAATTCGCGGTCAACCCGTTCAAACCAGACTCCGACAACAATTGAAAATGCCGGCCTCAGCGGCGCCGCCGCTCATAGGTATTTCATAAGTTGTACCTAGCCAGCCCTATTCGTTGGCGCCGCATCATTTCAGGTATGAGTGAAACACCTGAAATCCCAACCAGGCCGACTACCGTCGCCACCGAGCCAGCGACCGTGCCTGTCAAACCCTATTGGCTCTACCGGTTCGCGGCGTGGGTCGTGATCGTCGCCGGAATCGTTTTCATCGTCACGACCGTTTTCTTCGCCGGCTTCCGCGTGGCCCACTTGGGTCATCACGGATGCCACCACAAATGGCAGCACTCCATGAGCCAGGGTATGCACCACCACCACGGTCAAGGGGCCAGATTCCACGGTGGGCCAGGTGCTTTCCACGGTGGGCCCGGCGCAGTCCAGGGGCCTGGCGGTTTCGAAGGCGGGCCTGCCGGCCCGGGGCCCTCGCAGCCGCCGACGTCCGTCGCTCCGTCGCTTGCCCCGGCGACCCCGTAACGCGCGGTTACAGCAGCCGTGCAATGGCGCACGTGCTGTAACCCGCTGCGGGTGAAGGGTTTCCGCGGCAGCCCAACACACCGAAGCCGCGGATGATCACCATTGCCATGAGCCCGGCGTCCCCACGGGGGGCGCCGGGCTCCGACTTTGCCCGGCTGCGGGTCGCGGCCGCTGCTGACCTGAGGCATTATGGCGAAGTATGAGCGAGACAACTGAGCCGTCGGTCCCACCGTCTCCCGCCGCGCCGCCGCCCTTCGTTCTGCCGTCAGATCACTCCGAAAGGCTTTACCAGGTAGCGGCCTGGGTGGCGATCATCGCGG
This sequence comes from Mycobacterium sp., assembly GCA_035642975.1. Classification (GTDB taxonomy): domain Bacteria; phylum Actinomycetota; class Actinomycetes; order Mycobacteriales; family Mycobacteriaceae; genus Mycobacterium. The sequence goes on along the minus strand of DASQRI010000744.1, from coordinate 8,385 downwards.
GGATAACGCTCATTGCTGTGGTGGTTCTGAAATTCACCTGGCTGTTCTACAGCTAGGACGCTAACAGCGTGCGCGGCAGACTCGCGCTCGCGGTTGGTTGATGGCTGGGCCGTGCCTGGGCATGATCGTCACATGACCCAAGCACCCGAACCTCCGATCCAGCCGCCCGCCGGCCCGCCTCCGCCGCATATCGCGGCACCCCCCTATGCGCTACGGCATTCCCGCCTCTACCAGGTCGCGGCGTGGGTGGTGATCGTCGCCGGCATCGTTTTCGTGGTGGCGGTCATCTTCTTCTCCGGTGCCGCGGTCGCCGGGCATCACCACCCCTTCGGCCAGCACCATCACGGCGTGTTCGGTCCCGAGGGTCCCGGACCGTGGCCCGGCGAATGGCCGGCCTTCCCCGGCGCGCCGCCGTTCCCCCCGGGCGGGTATCCCGGTGGCCCAGGGGTGTGGCCAGGTCCGTGGGGCCCGGGCATGGGTCCGGGTGGACCGGGCGGTCATGGTGGCCACGGACAACCACCTCCGCCGCCCCCCGAAGAGCCGAACCCATAGCATCGGTGAAAAACCCTGCATTGCAACAGTATTCGATTGCATGCGGGGGCGCTGGCCAGCGCTGGCGCGGCGTCCGCTCCGACCTGGGCGCGCGGGCCGGGGTGGACGTTCGGCTTCTGTTTGGGCGGCTCAGTTGGCATGATCGGAAGCCATGACCATCGAAGTGTCGGCCGAGGTCTAGCGCAATTGGGTCACAGTAGACGGATCATCGCGGTGGCGGTGGCCATCGGCGCGGCGGTAGTGGCCGCCCCGATCGTGGCGGCCCGGCCGTCGGACCCGGGCGTGGTGAGCTATGCGGTCCTGGGCAAGGGCTCGGTGGGCAACATCGTCGGCGGACCGATGCGGGACGAATCGCTGTTCACCCAACCGTTCCAGCCGTACTTCGTCGACAACCCGGCGTGCAACAACTGGGCCGACATCGGGCTGCCGGAGGTCTACAACGATCCCGACCTGGCGTCGTTCGCCGGCGCCAGCACGCAGACCTCGCCGACCGACCAGACGCACTTCGTTAAACAAGCGGTCGGTGTGTTCGCAACCGGCGACGCCGCCGGCGCGGCGTTTCATCGCGTGGTAGACCGCACCGTCGGGTGCTCGGGGCAGACCACGGCGATGCACCTGGACAACGGCGCCACTCAGGTGTGGTCCTTTGACGGCGGGCCGCCCGGCCCCGCCGACGCGGCGTGGACCAAGCAGGAAGCCGGAACCGACCGTCGATGTTTCACCCAGACGCGTCTGCGGGAAAACGTGCTGCTGCAAGCGAAGGTCTGCCAGTCCGGTAACGGAGGTCCCGCGGTAAATGTGCTGGCCGGCGCGATGCAGAACGCGCTGGGACAATAGGCCCCCGCAAACAACGGGAATATGTCGGTGCCTTCTGGAAGATAGAAACTTGTGGCTATCGTTGGATAGCCGCGCGCTACCAGCGGTCCGCGACCGACGGTCCGGGCCCGAAGGGATTCCGAACATGGCCTCTGCCGTCGCGTCGCAAGAGGATCCCGCGCGTCTCGCCGATGGCGAGCTGGCCAGCGCGTCGGCCGCCGCGCGCTACATCACCGACACCTGTTTGTCCGACGGACCGGTAGGACGGGTCGGCCTGGAGATCGAGGCGCATTGCTATGACCCGGCCGAGCCGCAGCGCAGACCGACCTGGGATGAAATCACTGAGGTTTTGGAGTCGCTCCCGGCCATGCCGGGCGAAAGCGTGGTCACTGTCGAACCCGGCGGCGCCGTGGAGCTCTCCGGCCCGCCGGCGCCCGATGCGGTGTCGGCGATCGAGGCGATCACCGGCGATCAGACCGTGCTTCGCAAGGCGTTCGCCGCCGCCGGTCTGGGGCTGGTTTTGCTCGGCGCGGATCCGCTGCGGCCGACCGAGCGCATCAATCCGGGGGCGCGTTATCGCGCCATGGAGGAGTTCTTCGCGGCCAGCCACACTGGCGCCGCGGGTGCAGCGATGATGACCGCGACCGCGTCGGTGCAGGTCAATCTGGACGCCGGGCCGCAAGCCGGGTGGGCGGACCGAGTCCAGTTGGCGCACGCTCTTGGGCCCACCATGGTCGCGATCGCCGCCAATTCGCCGCTGCTGAGCGGACAGTTCTCCGGCTGGCGTTCGACCCGGCAGCGGGTCTGGAGTCAGCTCGACTCGGCCCGGTGCGGACCGATCCTGACCGTTAGCGGCGAGGATCCCGGTACCGACTGGGCGCGGTATGCCATGAAGGCGCCGGTGATGCTGGTAAACAGCCCGGAGGCGGTGCCGGTCACCCATCGCGTGCCCTTCGCGGACTGGGCCGACGGCCGTGAGCTGCTCGGCGGTCGCCGGCCGACGCGCCACGACCTGGAATACCACCTGACCACGCTGTTCCCGCCGGTGCGTCCGCGGGAGTGGCTGGAAATCCGCTACCTGGACAGCGTGCCGGACGCCGTCTGGCCGGCGGTGGTGTTCACGCTGGTCACCCTGCTCGACGACCCGACTGCCGCCGGCATCGCGGCCGAAGCCGTCCAACCCGTCGCCACCGCCTGGGACGTCGCTGCCCGCATCGGGCTCAATGATCCGCGGATCCAGGCGGCGGCCAGTCGGTGCGTGGCTGCCGCCGCCGAACGCGCGCCTGCCGAGCTCCACGAGGCAATGCAGCGCCTGGTTGATGCGGTGGAACGGGGCCGCAGCGCCGCCGACGACTTTGCTGACCAGGTGATCGAAAACGGCATCGCGCCCACCGTGACCCAGCTGGCGCTAGGGGACCCGTGACGTCACGCGAAGCCCTGGTCCGGGATTTGAGCCGAGCGCGGGAAAGAACCCTGCGGCTGATGGACTTCGACGACGCCGAACTGCGCCGCCAGTACAACCCGCTGATGAGTCCGTTGGTCTGGGACTTGGCCCACATCGGCCAGCAGGAAGAACTGTGGCTGCTGCGCGACGGCGACCCGGATCGACCGGGGATGTTGTCCGGTGCCGTCGAAAACCTTTACGACGCATTCGTGCACTCGCGGGCCAGCCGCGTCGACCTGCCGTTGCTGTCCCCTGAGCAGGCGCGGGCGTATTGCCGCACCGTGCGATCGGCTGCGCTGGATGCTCTCGATGCGCTGCCCGACGAGCCGGACCGCGACTTCGTCTTCGGCATGGTGGTCAGCCACGAGAACCAGCACGACGAGACGATTCTGCAGGCGTTGAATCTGCGCCCCGGCGCGCCGTTGCTGCAGGACACCTGCCGGCTGCCGCCCGGCCGTTTCGCACTCGCCGGAACATCGGTGCTGGTGCCCGGCGGCCCGTTCGTCCTTGGCGTCGACGCGACGACCGAGCCGTTTTCGCTGGATAACGAACGCCCGGCCCATGTGGTGGACGTGCCGGCGTTTCGCATCGGGCGCGTCCCGGTCACCAACGGCGAATGGCGGCAGTTCATCGACGATCGTGGTTACGCGCAACCGCGGTGGTGGTCGGCCCGCGGCTGGGCACACCGCCAAAGCGCAGGGCTGACCGCGCCGCAGTTCTGGGACGCCGACGGGCAGACGCGCACCCGATTCGGCCGGCCCGAGGACATCCCCGCCGACGAGCCGGTCCAGCACATCAGCTACTTCGAGGCCGAGGCATACGCCGCCTGGGCCGGTGCCCGGCTACCCACCGAGCGCGAATGGGAGAAGGCCTGCGCGTGGGATCCCGCGATCAATGTTCGCCGTCGCTATCCCTGGGGCGCCGACGAGCCGTCGGCCGCCCGGGCCAATCTCGGCGGCGACGCACTGCGGCCGGCGCCGGTCGGCGCGTACCCGACGGGCGCGTCGGCCTATGGGGTCGAGCAGATGCTCGGCGACGTTTGGGAGTGGACCAGTTCGGCGCTCGAACCCTGGCCCGGCTTCATCCCGATGATTTATCAGCGCTACTCCGAGCCGTTCTTCGGCGGGGACTATCGGGTGCTGCGCGGCGGGTCATGGGCAGTGGAGTCGGCGATCCTGCGGCCAAGCTTCCGTAACTGGGATCACCCTTATCGGCGGCAGATCTTCTCCGGTGTTCGGTTGGCGTGGTCCGTCGAGGGCGACGGAGGGGGCCACGGCTGATGTGCCGCCACCTCGGCTGGCTGGGACGCGAAACCTCGGTCTCCTCACTGGTGTTCGACCCGCCGCACGGCCTGCGGGTGCAGTCCTACGCTCCGCGTCGGCAAAAGCACGGGCTATTGAACGCCGACGGCTGGGGTGTGGGCTTTTTCGACGGTGTCACGCCGCGGCGTTGGCGCAGCGTCGCGCCGTTATGGGGCGACACATCATTCGGTTCCGTCGCGCCGGCGCTGCGCAGCCACTGCGTAGTCGCGGCGGTGCGCTCTGCGACCGTCGGTATGCCGATCGACGCCAGCGCGACCGCGCCGTTCACCGATGGGAAATGGCTGTTGTCGCACAACGGAATCGTCGACCGCGATGTGTTGCCCGCCGGTTTAGCGGCCGAATCGGTCTGCGATAGTGCAATTCTCGCTGCGTTGATCTTCGCCCGCGGTCTTGATGCGTTGGGGGAGACGATCGCAAAAGTGGGCGCGGATGACGCAGGCGCACGGTTGAACATTCTGGCTGCCAACGGTTCTCGACTTCTTGCCACTACCTGGGGTGACACCCTGTCGATACTTCGCCGCGACGACGGCCTGGTGTTGGCCAGCGAGCCCTATGACGACCAGCCCGGCTGGGAGGACGTCCCGGACCGCCACCTTGTCGAGGTCACCGCCGAGCGTGTCACGTTGACCGCACTGAACGCTACGAAAGGATAGTGATGACGCTGTCGTTGTCCAACCATCTGGCAGCGGACTCGGCATACGAGGCCCTGTGTCGTGATGTGCTCGTTGGCCTGCAGAGTTCGCCGAAGTCGTTGCCCCCCAAGTGGTTCTATGACTCGGTGGGCAGCGACCTGTTCGACCAGATCACCCGGCTGCCCGAGTACTACCCGACCCGTGCCGAGGCGGAGATATTGCGGGCCCGGTCCGCGGAGATCGCGTCCGTTACCGGTGCCGACACTTTGGTCGAGCTGGGCAGTGGGACGTCAGAGAAGACCCGGACCCTGCTAGACGCATTGCATCACGGCGGTGCGTTGCGCAGGTTCGTGCCTTTCGACGTCGATGCCAGCATGCTGTCGGCGGCGTCGACCGCCGTCCAACACGAATATCCGGGCATCGAAATAGCCGCTGTCTGCGGCGATTTCGAGGAGCACCTGTCCGAAATCCCGGGCGGCGGCCGCCGGCTGTTCGTGTTCTTGGGCTCGACGATCGGTAACCTCACCCGTGGTCCGCGTGCGGAGTTCCTGGCGGCGCTGGCATCGGTGCTCTGGCCGGGTGACAGCCTGTTGTTGGGCACGGACCTGGTCAAGGACGTCGGCCGGCTGGTCCGTGCCTACGACGATGCCGCCGGGGTGACCGCGCGGTTCAACCGCAATGTGCTGGCGGTCGTCAACAGGGAACTCGACGCCGACTTCGACGTCGACGCCTTCCGGCACGTAGCCCGGTGGAACAGCGACGAAGAGCGGATGGAAATGTCGCTGCTGGCCGAGCGGGCGCAGCGGGTGCGCATCGCCGCGCTGGACCTGACCGTCGAGTTCGCCGCCGGCGAACAGCTGCACACCGAAGTGTCGTGCAAATTCCGGGCCGAAGGTGTTGCCGCCGAACTGGCTGCGGCGGGGCTGCGTCGCACCCAATGGTGGACCGACGCCGCCGGTGATTTCGGGTTATCGCTGTCAGCCAAGTGAGTGCAAGCCTGGCCGAGGCCTGGCGCGCGGCCCGGCCGCCGGTCGCCGGGTTGCACCTGGACAGCGCGGCCTGTTCACGGCAGAGCTTCGCCGTGCTCGACGCCGCCGCCCGACACGCCCGACACGAGGCCGAGGTCGGCGGATACGTCGCGGCCGAGGCGGCCAAACCGGTCCTCGACGCCGGACGCGCCGCGCTCGGCGCGTTGGCCGGTATGCCCGAGGCGGACGTGGTGTTCACCACCGGGTCGCTGCATGCGCTGGACCTGCTGCTGTCCAGCTGGCCGACCGGCCGCCGCACGCTGGCCTGCCTTCCCGGCGAGTACGGACCCAACCTGGCCCTGATGGCCGCGCACGGGTTCGCGCGCCGCCCGCTGCCGACCGACCACCAGGGCCGTGTCGCGGTCGACGAAGCAGCCGCCAGCCTGGCCGCGGATCCACCCGAACTGGTTCACCTGACCGCGGTCGCCAGCCATCGCGGTGTGGTGCAGCCGCTGCGGCAGCTTGCGCGGCTGTGCGTCGAATTGGGGTTGCCGCTGGTCGTCGACGCCGCCCAGGCGCTCGGGCAGCTGGACTGCGCGGTGGGCGTCGATGCAATGTATGCGTCATCGCGCAAATGGATGGCCGGCCCGCGCGGCGTGGGCGTTCTTGCCGTTCGCCCGACCCTGATGCAGCGGCTGCGGCCGCGACTGCCGCCGCCCGAATGGGTGTCATCGCTGTCAGTTGCGCAACGACTTGAACTCGGCGAAGCCAATGTGGCTGCCCGAGTGGCGTTTTCGGTTGCGGTAGGCGAACACATAGCAACGGGTCCGGCCGCGGTGCGTGCACGCCTGACGGAGCTGGGCCGCATCAGCCGGACCGTCCTCGCTGACGTGCAGGGGTGGCGGGTGGTTGAGGCGGTCGACGAGCCGAGTGCCATCACCACGCTGGCTCCGGTCGGCGGCGCCGACCCGCAGAAAGTCCGCGCGTGGCTGATCGCCGAACGTGGCATCGTGACGACGTCGGCGGGAGTAGAGCGCGCACCGCTGGAGCTGACCGCGCCGGTGCTTCGGATTTCGCCGCACGTGGACACCACCACCGACGATCTGACGACGTTCGCGGCAGCACTTACCGAAGCCACCGGGGCGGTGTAGCTCAGCCAGCCTTGTGCGCAGTGAGCAGATAAGCGGGCAATTTCATCCGGCCCTTCTCGTCGCGATCATGCGCAGGCATCGGAACACCCGAGTCAGGCGGTGCCGGCGGGATGTTCGCATGAATGAACGCCGGCCGGATCTCGTCGATCTGCCAGTACTTGCTCACCGCGGCGCATAACTCGTCCGCATCCACTTCGTTCGGCTTGGTTTCCCATTCGGCCGGGAACGCGCCCTTGGCGAACACCAACACGACGTAGCTGGCCCCGTCTGCAGCCGCGCGGTGCACCGACTGCAGATAACCGTCGCGGCCCTCGACCGGCAGCGAATGGAACAGCGTGCTGTCGACGACGGTGTTGAACTGGCCGTCGTGACCGCTGAACGAGGTGATGTCGGCCTGCTCGAAGCTGGCGTTGCTCAGCCCGCGCTCCTTGGCGGCTTTGGTGGCCGCGGCGACAGCGGTCGGCGTGAGGTCGACGCCGACAACGGTGTAGCCGTCGTCGGCCAGTGCCAGCGACAGTTCGGCGAAGCCGCACCCGGCATCGAGGACATCGCTGCGGAACTTGCCCGCGGCAACCAGCGCGGCTAGTTCCGGCTGCGGCTCGCCGATATTCCACGGCGGGGGGCCGTCGAACCCGCCCTGTTCGCGATATGCGCTGTCCCAGTCCATTACTTCATTTGCCATGTGCTCCAAGCTACTCCGGCTTGCCGGAGTCATGGCGTGGTGTGCGCCCTGGTTACGGCGACACTGCAATGGTTACGTCAACGGACAGGTGATCGCTGATGGCGAAGACAGCAGGCCAGTTGCCGCTGCGCACCGCTCGTGCAAGGTCTTCCGCCATCGGGCTTTGGACACCCAACTCGGCCAACCACGCGGACACGGTGGTTGCGATCGCATCGCAGGCGACTCGAACTGTTCGTTGTTCATGCAGCCGGTCGGCGACCTGATAGATGGCCGGCGTTGCTGCTGCCGGGCGTGTCCTGTGACGCAGCGACGCCAACAGCAAGCGATTGCGCGATGCGTAGAACAAGCGAACGGATGAGCGCAAGGTCGAAGGCAGGGCCGAATTTTGGTCGGCGAAAGCGAAGTTCATGATGTGCTCCTCATCGGGCCTGAAGCTGCGGCTCAGGTGCTAAACAAACCGATGTCTCAGTGAGGTACTGGAGCGCGGAGTAGGCGTGGCCGCGCGGCACGGTGCTGCAGATCACCCGTAGGGGGCCGCGTGTTCCGTGCGACAGCACGCCGATCGCGACATTCAGTTTATTGTCAACGCAGTTCGAAGCTGTCGACGGCAACGTCATGGTCACGATTCTCCTGGTTATGGAACAGTTGGTCACGGTGACGTTAAAGCGCAGCGGAAGTTCGTGCCCCGCGTAGTCGACTACTTCAATCGCATCGCGTTCGAAGACGCTTACCCTGTCGGTACGGGTTTCGCCTGCGGTCCGTTGAGCGACCGGGGCCCTTTGAAAGCTGAAATGGTTGGCGCGCAATAGAACTCAGAG
>DASQRI010000743.1:0-3373 GCA_035642975.1 Mycobacterium sp. | reverse complement strand
GCCGCTGTCGGCTTGAAGCAGAGACGCTTGGGTCACCGTGTTGCGCCCGCAGCTCTCGAGAGAGCCGCATCGCCACGCCGCGATGCGATCATGGCGTGATGCTATTCCCCCCAGCGAGCCCGGCGGATCAAAAGGGATGGCAACATCTCAATATGACCAGACGCACCATCGGGCGCATCGTTGCTCTCGCACCGTTGATGATTTTGACCCTGCTCAGCGCTCCCACCGCGACTCCTGTTGCCGCCGCTGAGCAATGCCCGGACGCCGAAGTGGTGTTTGCCCGCGGCACCGGCGAGCCCGTCGGACCCGGGGGGCCCGGCCAGGCCTTCTTCGACTCGCTGACCGGCCAGCTTCCCGGCAAGTCGGTCAATCTCTACCCGGTCGACTACCCGTCGACCACCGACTACGTCAACAGCGCACGGGCCGGTGCCGCTGACGAGGTCGCCCATGTGCAGAACACGGTCACCAACTGCCCCAAGACCAAAGTTGTGATCGGCGGTTACTCGCAGGGCGCGGGCGTGGCCGACCTCTCCAGCCACCAACTGTCCCCACAAGCCGCCAATCACGTTGCCGCCGTTGCACTGTTCGGTAATCCACAGAGCAGCTACGCAAAGCAGTTGTCGGACAGCCAGATTCCGGCCTTGGATCCCAGCTACAGCCCGAAGACCATTGACATCTGCCTGCCGAACGACAATATCTGCGCCGAGGGTGGCAGCATCATCGCCCATCTGGGCTATGTGCCCGGCGCGACCGACCAGGCCGCAACGTTCGTGGCGCACAAGCTCTAGCGCTATTTCTTGCGGTCGGTGTCTTTGCTGGGCTGAACGCGTTTCGGCTCACCCGGCATCTTCGGGTAGTTCGGCGGATACGGCATATCGCCGAGCCCGCGCTCTTCGTCGGCCGCGACCATCTCCAACAGCGGCGCGATCGAGTGATCGACCGAATCCATCTCGGCCCACGGGTCGTCGCGGCGGGCGACTAGATCGGGCACGGTAGCCATGGTGTAGTCGTCGGGGTCGGCGTTTGCCAGTTCGTCCCACGTCAGCGGCGTCGACACCGTCGCAATCGCGGTGCGCCGCACCGAGTATGCCGAGGCCATCGTGCGGTCCCGGGCGTTCTGATTGAAGTCGATGAAGATCCGGGCGCCCCGTTCTTCCTTCCACCATGACGTGGTGACCGCATCCGATGCACGACGCTCGACCTCGCGAGCCAGCGCGATGCCGGCCCGCCGCACCTCGATGAAATCCCAATCGGTCTTGATCCGCAGGAACACGTGGACGCCGCGCCCGCCGGAGGTTTTGGCAAAAGCGACCAGCCCGAGCTCGTCGAGCAGCGGCCGCAGCACGTCGACCGCGACGGCTCGTGCTTCTGCGAAACCGGTGCCCGGCTGCGGATCCAGGTCGATGCGCAGCTCATCGGGATGCTCGGTATCCGGGCAGCGCACCTGCCACGGGTGCAGCGTGACCGTGCCCATCTGTGCGGCCCAGACGATGGCGGCTGGGTGCGTCACCCGCAATGCGTCGGCGGTCCGTCCCGACGGAAAGGTCACCCGGCAGGTCTGCAGATAGTCGGGATGGTGCTGCGGAACGCGCTTCTGGTAGATCTCCTCGCCGTCGATGCCATCGGGGAAGCGCTGCAAGTGGGTGGGCCGGTCGCGCAGCGAGGTCAGCATCGGGCCACCGGCGACCGCCAGGTAGTACTCGACGAGCCGTCGCTTGGTGCCGTTCGAACCCAGCTTCGGGAAGTACACCTTGTCCGGGTTGGACAGCCGCACGGCGATGCCGTCGACGTCGAGTTCTTCCGCTGCAGCAGCCATATCTGGATTCCAGCATGCCGGACGCCACAATGAACCCATGAACTTACCCGTGATGCCGCCGGTGTCGCCGATGCTGGCCAAGCCGGTCAAGACGATCCCGGCGGACGCATCGTATGAGCCCAAGTGGGATGGATTCCGGTCGATCTGCTTCCGCGACGCCGATCAGGTGGAGCTGGGCAGCCGCAACGAGAAGCCGATGACCCGGTATTTCCCCGAATTGGTTGCCGCGGCGACCGCCGAGTTGCCCAAGCGTTGCGTGATCGACGGCGAGATCGTCATCGCCACCGATCACGGCTTGGACTTCGAGGCGCTGCAACAACGCATCCACCCCGCCGATTCACGGGTGCGGATGCTCGCCGAGCAGACGCCGGCGGCCTTCATCGCCTTCGACCTGCTCGCGCTCGGTGACGACGACTACACCGGACGGCCGTTCTCCGAACGCCGTGCCGCCCTGGTCGAGGTGTTGGCCGGGTCGGGCCCATCGATCCACGTCACACCGGCGACGACGGACCTGCCGACCGCGCGGCGCTGGTTCGACGAGTTCGAGGGGGCCGGCCTGGACGGGATCATCGCCAAGCCGTTGACGATCACCTATCAGCCCGACAAACGCGTCATGTTCAAGATCAAGCACGAGCGCACGGCGGACTGCGTTGTCGCCGGCTATCGAGTGCACAAGTCCGGCGGCGACGCGATCGGCTCGCTGTTGCTCGGGCTCTACCGGGACGACGGCGCGCTCGCGTCGGTGGGCGTCATCGGCGCATTCCCGATGGCCGAGCGGCGACGGCTGTTCGCCGAGCTGCAGGCGTTGGTGACCGCCTTCGACGATCACCCGTGGAATTGGGCGGCTCATGACGCGGGCGAGCGCACACCGCGTAAGAACGAGGGTTCCCGGTGGAACGCGGGCAAAGACCTGTCGTTCGTGCCGCTGCGACCCGAGCGGGTGGTCGAGGTGCGCTACGACCACATGGAAGGCGAACGGTTCCGCCACACCGCTCAGTTCAACCGCTGGCGCCCCGACCGCGAGCCACGCTCTTGCACCTATGCGCAGCTGGAAAGCCCGGTCGTGTTCAGCCTCGGCGACATCGTCCCGGGGCTCGGTCAGGCCCGGAACGGTTAGCCCGCAGGATCAGACCACCACGTCAAGCGCCGACATTCCGCGCAGGGTGACATTGGGCTTGTATTGCGGCTCACCGTTCAGCCGCGCCGCCGGGAAGCGCGCCGTCACCGCTGACAACGCGACAGCAGCCTCCAGCCGCGCCAGCGGAGCGCCCAGGCAGTAATGCAGCCCCCGTCCGAAAGCCAAGTGCCGGAACGCTTTCCGATCGGGATCGAAGGCATCCGGGTGCTCGAACTCGGCAGGGTCATGCTGAGCCGCAGCCAGCAGCAGCAGCATCGTGTCACCCTTGACAATCTCGTTGTCACCAATTGTCATGTCATCGGCCGCGATTCGGGCCACCAACTGCACCGGAGGGTCATAGCGCAGCGTTTCCTCGATGACCGCGGACGCGCGATCCACGTCGGCGCCCAGCGCGGCCCATTGGGAAGGGTTGCGCAACA
>DASQRI010000742.1:0-3381 GCA_035642975.1 Mycobacterium sp. | reverse complement strand
CCGGCCTGGGCCTGCACTGCTTCTAACGCCATCCCGGCCTCGCGCAACCGGGTCAGACATCCCAGGGGCTTAGCTGTCAAGCGGCAGTTTGTTGATCTTGATGGGTGTGGTGGGCCCAGGCGATGTCCTCGTCGTAGCGCCGGCCGGTCTTAAGGCAACCGTGCAGGATCCCGACGAGCCGGTTGCCGAGCTGGCGCAGCGCGGCGTGGTGGCCGGTGCCGCGGGCGCGGATGGTGTCGTAGTAGGCCCGCGCGCCGGGTGAGCCGGTCAGCGCGCAGAACGCCTGCTGGTCCAGGGCGTCGGCGAGGCGGTCGTTGCGGGCGAAGCGGGCCAGCACGACCTTCTTCTTGCCCGAGGCGCGGGTGACCGGGGACGTGCCGGCGTAGTTCTTGCGGGCTCGGGCGTCGTGGTAGCGGTGCGGGTCGTCGCCGAACTCGCCGAGCACCCGGGCGCCGAGGATCTGTCCCAACCCGGGCTGGGAACGGTAGATCTCAACATCCGGGTGCCGGCCAAAATAGGCCTCGACCTGGCCTTGCAGCGTAGCGATCTCACTGTTGCAGACGGTGATCACCGCGACGGTGGACCCGACGGTGACCGCGTAGGCTCCGGCCAGGACCGCGGGCTGGCGCAGCGCCTGGGCCCGCAACACCGCTTGGATCCGCTCGGCCTTGCCCGCGACGTCACGGCGCCGAGCCCGCTTAAGCGCGCCGACGATCCGGTTGCGCGACAAGCCCGCCGCCGTCTCGGGGTCGCTCGCCACGGCGAGCAGCTCCAGGGTGTCGGCTGCGGCCAAGTCCGGGAATGCCTCTAACGCGGCCGGGGAAGAACTCCCGCAACGCGCTGCGCAACCGCAGCACATGCCGGGTCCGGTCCCAGATCATGGACTGGTGCGCCCGGGCCACCACCTTGATCCCCTCGACCAGCGTGGTATCCCCCGCCACCGGGCGCAGTTGGTGGGCGTCGGTGCGCACCATGTCCGCCAGCACGTGCGCGTCACCAGCATCGCTTTTGGCCCCCGACGTGCAGTGCCGCTCCCGGTACCGGGCGACCTGCATCGGGTTGATCGCGAACACTCGATACCCCGCCACGACCAACGCCGCCACCCACGGGCCGCGGTCGGTCTCGATCCCCACCAGCACCTGCCCCGCCCCATCCTCATCATCGAGGTCGGTGAACTCACCGATCAACGCATCCAACCGGGCGATCCCAGCCACCCCCTCAGGCAACCGGGCCTTACCCAACCGCCGGGCCTTACCCAACCGCCGGCCCGCCGCGTCCTGCACCTCCACATCGTGATGATCCTCAGCCCAGTCATCACCCACGAACAACACCATCGGCACATCTCCCCCCACTCGACACCAGGACCAGCAGCCCGCGGGGATCACCAGCGACCTGATCCGAAAATCAAGTCGGGAACGGGCGAGCGGGACTACCGGCTTGGTGTCGCGGTGTTGTGGAGCCGGGGACGGGGGAAGCTGTGGTCAGGCGGCGGGTTCGAGGGTGACCTTGTAGCCCAGCGCTTCGAGTTGGTGGATGTGGTTACGTTTTTTGCGTTCCGGGCTGATGCGGTTGTCGTAGAAGTCGGGACCCAGGTCGTGGAAGCGGGCCTGGGGATCTGACAGCAGGTGCCAGGTGATGACCAAGATGGAGCGCCCAATGGCGACGATGGCTCTCTTTTTGCCGCGGCGCCGTGCGATGCGCCGGTAGCGTTCGCCCAGGAAGGTGCCGGTCTTGCCGGCGGCTACGGCGGCCTCGCCGAGTGCGCGGGCCAGGTAGCGGTTGCCGTGCCCGGTGGTGTGGCTGCCTTTCTTGCGGCCGGCTGATTCCTTGACGCCGGGGGCGAAGCGGGCCCAGGAGGCTAGGTGGGCAGCGGTGGGGAACCGGGACATGTCCATTCCGACCTCGGCGATGATCACGCGCGCGGTGGTGGTCCCGACCCCGGGGATCTCATCGAGGCGCTCCACCGTGGGGGCGAAAGGGGCGATCATCTCCTCGATCGCGGCGTCGAGCTCGGCGATGTCGGTGTCCAGCGCGTCGACCCGGGCCAGCATCTTGGTCAGCAGTAAGGCGTGGTGGTCGGTGAAATGCCCGGTGAAGGCCTCCTCCAACGCGTCGAGTTTGGCGCGCATCCGGCCCCGCGCCAACTGCGCTAACGCCTTGGGATTGGTCTGTCCACCGATCAGCGCGGCCATCATCTGCCGCCCCGAGACTCCGAAGATGTCGCTGGCTACCACCGAGAGCTTGATCTGGGCGTCTTCCAGCAGTTTTTCCGCCCGCTGCTTCTCCGCGGTCCGTACCCCCACCAGATCGATCCGATACCGAGTGACATCACGCAACCGGCGGATCTCGGGCGGCGGCACGAAACTCGGGCGGATCATCTGCCGCTCGGCGACCTTGCACAGCCACACCGCGTCGAGCTTGTCGGTCTTGGGCCGGCCCGGTAGGTGCTTAACGTCGCGGGCGTTGACCAGCCAGGGGTCCAGCCCCTGGGCCTCCAGCAAATAGAACACCGGTTTCCAATAATCCGAGGTAGCCTCCATCACCACCCGGCTCACTCCCAAACACCGCAGATGATCCGACATCGCCAGCAGCGAGCGAGTCATCGTGGAGTAGGTCGCCACCTCCTGCAACCGCCGCCCTGGCTTGGCCTCATGCGGAACCCGAACACAGCAGACCAGCTCGGCCTTGCCGATATCCAGCGCCGCCACCCGGGCCACGATCTCCTCACCCTGCGGATCTTCCTGCAACACAACACCCTCCCCCTTGCCGTGGCACACCAACAACCGGGCGGCTGCCCGCAGGAGCTGCCAAGGTTTCAGGCGAATCTGATCCGCGTGCTCGAAGCAACACTGAACAGCCCATGACACAGCTCCCAGCGCCCGACTAATGGACGACCTCAACCCGATCAAGGAGAAACGACGTCAGCGGACAGCCAACCCCCATTTTCAGCCCGGAACGGGCCGCCCGACAGGGCGGATCGAAGACTAATGGGTACTCAGTCCCGGGAGCGTGGCGTAAGTCGGTTCCAGGACTGGGGTCGGTGGGTCATGACGGTGGCAACGCCTTCAGTACACAGTGGACCAGAAAGGATCCCTAGATTGAGATCGGCGGGTGCCGGATTGATCTGTCGATGTAGTGATGGCAGGGCAGGTGAGTTCTATTGAAGCGCTGGGCCCCGAGCCTTCGAGGTAGACCGAGCACCTGGAATGCCTGATTGGAGAAGGTGCTAGCCACACGCTCTGGATCAGCCCGGAGTCCGACTCGTGTGGTCAGACCGGCGGGGCTGGCCCTTCTCCGGTTTATCACGGCGTGGCATCGCGCTTAGTGAGCATCTCCGCCTTGATCATGATTCGTGGTTCGAGCCGCTGTCAGGGAACACCT
>DASQRI010000741.1:0-7518 GCA_035642975.1 Mycobacterium sp. | reverse complement strand
CGCGAGACTAGAATCGCCAGCGCTCAGCAAAATCAATGCAGCCCGGCTCGGACTGCTTTGGCGGCGGACCGCCTTAGGGGGTCGACGTGGATCAGTTCACTGGTGTTCCGTCTCCGCGGGAGGGGCCGCTCGAGCGGATGGCCGAGGCCATTCATGAGCGCTGGCGTCAGGAAGCGATCGCCAACGGCGAGACAGCGCCGGCCTGGCAGGACCTCGATGAATCCCGCAAGAATTCCAGCCGCGACCAGGCGAGCCACATCCCTAGCCACTTACGCAAGGTCGGCTGTGACATAGCACAGTTACGAGGCCGGGAAGCAACGGAATTCACCTTCACCGACGCAGAAATCGAGCTGCTTGCCACGGCCGAGCATGCGCGGTGGAACCGTGAACGCATCGCTGATGGCTGGAAGCTGGCGGACAAGAAGGACGTCCAGCGGAAGGAAACTCCATACCTGCTGCCTTGGAAGCAGCTCGCTAAGCGCTATCCCGACATCGCCGAACTAGATGCTGTTTTTATCAGAGCGATGCCCGCCATCCTCGCTTCGGCGGGCCTGCAGATCATCCGCAAAGCACCCGGCGGGGTGCTCAGCGACGCTGAATGACGACGGCGCCCCGCTTTTCAACGCGAGTCATCGGCTTCGATGCCATCATCTTTACTGCGCCCCACGCAGGAAAGAGGGTCCAATGCAACCCACGGCCGCACCTTCCCGTTTCTTGCGAGCCGCGCTGTTAGCGGTTGCTGTGGTACTCGTTGGGTGCCTGTGCTACCTGGCGATCGATCCCTCGGGGGCCGACAACTTGCCGACCGGGCTGAGGCGGTTCGCTCGGCCTGGATCATCGGTGACGATCGCTCTCGTGGTAGCCGTGCTGGTGACGCTGTGCGTGTTGAGCTTTCGTTCGAACGGCGCCCGCCGATCGCGCAACGTGCCGGTCACCGTGGTCGCCGGCCTGGCCGCGACAAGCGCCGTGCTGGGCTTCAGCTCCTTTTGGCGCTGCCACGATGCCACGCATCCGTTCGTCTTCCAGTCACTGATCTGGACCGTCGCCTTAGTCAAGGGCGACGTCAGCGACCTCTCCATGGGCGGGCACGTCTGCCCCAGCGCCATCCCGGACGGTCTGTCGGTTGCGCGGCTCGCGGCGCTGGGCGCGATCTTCACCGGCCTGGCCGGTGTGGTGATCACACTGTTCCGCTCCCAGGTGGACCGACTGCGAGCCAACCTCGCCAGTTCCGTCACCGCCATCATCGGGATCGACGACGAAACCCGATCCATGGTCAGCGCCATCGCAACGACGTTGGACCGGTCGAGCACGCTCGTCGTCGTCACCGGCGGGCCCGACGAGCCAGGAGTTCAGGAAGCCAGAATCCAGGGTGGTCGGGTGGTCTCAGTCGACTTCAACGTTCCGGACAGCCTCATGTCGCTGTCACTGTGGCGCAACCTCGACCGGCTCTACCTGATGTCGCCCGACCCGGCGACGAATCAGGTCCGCCTGGAAACGATCACCCGCGCGCTGGTGGGGGTCGGCCACAAGCGGCGGCTACCGCTCACGGTGCGTATCGATGATCCGTGGCAAGCCGAGGCGTGGCGCGCTGAGCAGCTCGGTGGATCGAACATCCGATGGGCTGCCGACGCCGTCGGCAAATACGAGGTCACGGCTCGCTGGCTATTGGAAAGCATTATTGCAACGGGTGCTGTGGGGCATCTATTCGTCTGCGGTACATCAGAATTGGCGTTAGCGCTGTGCGCTGATCTCACTCGTCGCAAGCTGGAATGCGACTACTACTCCGCGCCGGGCGAGACCGCGCTGCCAGCACTGAATATGGTCGGCGCCGACGCCGAAGAGTACCGCGAGGACCATGAGTTCCATCACCGACAGCTCGGGTTCTTGTCAACCGGGCCGACAATCGACGCCACACCACAGCCACCGACCGTGACGGTCTTGATGCGCTTGATCGGCGAGAGCGACGGGGCAACCAATGCCGTGATATTCGTCGACGACAAGGCGCACGGACCCTCTACTGCACGGTCAATCGGTACCAGGCTGGCCGCGCGTTATCCGACTATGCCCATCTACATCTGGGACAACGACGCCCAGATGACCGAGGACCCAGTGCCTATCGTCGGCCGGCTCCGCACCTACCGGCTGGCGCTCGACGTTCCCGAGGGGCAAGCCCAGGACGTCTGGGAACGAGCAGCAAAGCTGATCCACGAACGCTATGTCGCCGGCATTGAACCGGAACCGAAACCTCCCCCGGCAAGGTTGCCGTGGAAAGACCTTGACGACTTCTACAAAGAGTCGAATCGGCGCCTGGTCCGCAATGCGCTGTGGATGGTGGAGCAGATCGCCGAACACACCTGGAACACCTGGGGCAAGCCGCCGCAGCCACTGGGCCTGCATGACATGGTCGGTCTGACGGCATTGCAACGGCTGGCGCGCATGGGATTTGACCGCGACGCCGCGATGAAAATGGCCAAGGCGGAACACGAAGACTGGTGTCGGTACTATCGCCGCAATCATTGGAAGTACAACGCAGTCCGCAATGACGAACACCGACTCCATAACAAGCTCGTTGATTGGGCCGTAGTCGAAGCCGACGACGACCTGCTCACCTCCGCGCTCGAGAGTCTGGCCACCACCCTGTGGAGCCTTCGCCAGCTCGGCTACCGGTCGCATCCGGTGTGGCAACGGTTCAGCCGAACCGGAACGGTCACCGCAGAGCAGCGAAATTCGCCGTGGACGTGGACGTCGCGGTCGGGTCAGACGATGCGGGCCGACGCCGGAGACTGGGAGGTCCAGGAAAACGGTGAGACCCACTCGGTGCGTGACGACATCTTCCGCGGCAGTTACGAGCATGTCGATGGCAACCAATGGCGAAGGAGCGGAACCGTTTCCGCTCGACCAGCGCAGCCGGGCGAGGTAATCCAAACCCTCGAGGGCCCGACCACGGCCGCCGACGGCGATTGGGTGGTAAGAGGCACCAACGCCGAGGAATGGCCCGTTCCCGCAGAACAATTCGCGCAGCGGTATGCCGAGGCGGATTCATCCGCAGACGCGACGAGCCATCCCTGATGCTGAGCGGGTTCCTGCCACTGTCACGCAGACGGGGCCCGCCGGGCCGTCGATGAGTTGCGCCGAACCGCTGCGAGGGTACTTACCAGGCGCTAGCGTCCGACATGCGCCGGTTATTGACGACGCGGTCGATGTGTTTGCCTGCCGCGTGCTCTGCGACAAGGAGATGCCGTGGGTTTCAGATGGCCTGTCTCTTCGCCGGCTTCGGGCGGAGCGCGGGGCGTGCGGTTCCTGGTGTTCGCCGCGGCCGCGGCGCTGACGCTGGCGTCGGGACCCCGGGGCCTGCCGGCGCCCGATCCGCCGAACCTCATCGGCGGCCCGTTTGGCCGACTTCTTGCCAACTCAACCGATTTGGGCGCGGCCGGAAGCGGCCAGGCGCAGCTTACTGTTGCGCTGCGCGCTTCGACCCGGCCCAAGGCGCTGATCGGGTGGGCCAAGGGTCAGGACTTGTCGGTGCGCTGGCGCTCCGGCGACGACTGGGCCTTTATCGAGGGCACCCCGGCACATGTGGGCCGCGCCTTCGGGGTTGCGGTGCACAACTACCGCACCCGCGACGGGCAGGTGTTCTATGCGTCGCGCCAGCAGCCGGCGGTCCCCACGCCAACTCAACGCGAGGTGAGCGAGCTCGGCCGTATCCTCAGCTATCACCCCGTTCATGTGACCAAGCCGCGGATACTTCCCCTGGATGTGCCGGGTAACGGGTTGACGCCGACCCAGTTGCTGAACACCTACAACGCCGGCGCGCTGGGGACCACCGGGAAGGGTCAGACCATCGTGTTCTTCGAGGTCGATGGGTATACCCAGCGGGACCTCAACACCTTTGTCAGCACGTTCAAGCTGCCGCCGTTGACCCCGACGTTGTTCACCCCTATCAGCGGTCCTCCACTGCCAAAGCCACAGGGCGAGACGGAGATGGATCTCGAGGTCGCCCATGCGATCGCGCCGGATGCCCAGCTTGTGGTCGTCAACCTCAAGGCTGGCCTTCTCTCCCTGGTGAAGACCTTGCCTTCCGATGCTCCGTGGCCGCAATTCTTCCGCGGCATCTACGAGATGGTCGGAAAGTTGTTCGAGGCGGTGGACCGGCAATTCCCCGGTGCGCTCTGGAGCTTGTCTCTGGGCTTTGAATGCGACAAGATGCCGACTTTGGCCGACGTGCGCCCGATGCGTGCGGCCCTGGATGCCGCCGAGGCACACGGCACGTCCGCTTTCACCTCGAGCGGGGACACCGGCGGTCTCGAATGCAAAGGGGAAGGACCCAACCAGGACAATTTCGGTCCACCCACCGAAGACGACATCGGCGTGAGTACTCTTGCGGCGCAACCGGAAATGACCGACACGAGCGGCACCTTCCTATCGACCGACAAGGACGGTGCGTGGGTGGCTGAAGCAACCTGGGCTGCTTCGGCGACATCGCAGGGCACCGGTGGCGGGGTGTCGAGTCTGTTTGACCGGCCCGCATGGCAGCGCGGCGTGTCTTCGCCGAAGGACGCCACGCATCGGCTGACCCCCGACGTGGCCGCCGACGCCGATCCCTACACCGGAGTGGCGATCTTCTCGACCGGCGACTGGGCTCAGGGCGGGGGAACCTCGCAGTCCGCCCCGATCTGGGCGGGTATGACGGCGTTGATGAACCAGTACCTAATCGAGAACGGGGGCAAGGCCGTTGGGGATCTCAACCCGCTGCTGTATCGGGTCGCTGCCGGGGCAGCTCGGCCCGCGTTCCACGACGTGATCCTCGGCGGCAATGCCGTCGACAACGCGGGGCCGGGATATGACCTGGTGACCGGGCTCGGGACCCCCAACGTGGACAACCTGGTTCACGATCTACTCGATATTCAGCGCGAGGGCGGGTGATGCACCGATGAGTGACGAGTCGGTATCCCAAGGTGCACAGCCGATGTCGTCGACGACGTGCCCGGCATGCGGAACGGTCGTCCCACAGGGTGCATTCTGCGGAGCCTGCGGCGCGCATCTGTCCCCCCAGCGGGGGAACGGGCCGGATCGGCTGCGTATCAAAGCGTATGGGGCCGCGCCGACCGAGCACCTGCTGAGCGTGTCAGTGATCAGTTCGCTGTTTCCGCACTTGCCCCATCGTTCTCGGGCGGCGTTTCGAGTCGGACTGGCGGCCCTGGTAATAGTGCTGCTGTTGGCCGCTCTGCTGCGCTGGCAGGCGGCGCTGATCGGCATCAGCGCGCTCGGATTTCCCCTGCTCTTCCAGATCTATCTGCAGGAGAGTGACGTCTACCGCGATTTGCCGGTCCGCGCGATGCTGGCCGCTGCCATCAGCGGCGCCGTGCTCGGCGTTGGATGGGCGCTGCTGACCGGCCCCGTCGTCGCCCGGTCCTACACCGCCGGTTTCGGCGTGCCGGCGCAGGTGGTCTTGCGCGACGGGCTGGCCATCCCCGTCGGCAGTGCGGTCCTGATGCTGTTGCCGGTTGTGTTGGTACGCGCGTTGCACCGGCCGACGCGGGAGTCGCTGGACGGGTACTTGATCGGATCGTTGGGCGCAGTCGTGTACACCGCCGCAGGCGTCTTGACCCGATTGCTGCCGCAGCTGGCGACAGGCCCAATTGCCCATCATCGGACCGTGGCCGGACTCCTGACCGAAGCCGGGATCCAAGGTGTGGCAATGCCGCTCACCGCGGCGGCGGCCGGGGGCCTGGTGGGTGCCGCGCTGTGGTACACCGGGCGCTCCGAGCCGACCCGCGGTGCGCGCTACTGGGCCGCGCTGGCACTGGCCGTCGCGGTAGTGCTGGCCGTCTACGCCGGGATCGGGCTGGTCGATGTCGGCCGGCTTGAACCGGGATTGCAGTTAACGCTGCACTTGGTGATCACAGTGCTGGCGGTACTGAGCCTGCGGGTCGCGCTGCACACGGCGTTGCTGCACGAAGCGCACGAGACAGTTCAAGGCGAACCATTGCTGTGTGCGCATTGTCATCATGTCGTTCCTAGCATGCCGTTCTGCCCGAACTGTGGAGTTGCCAACCGTGCGGCGTCGCGGCATTCGCGCGACGCGCGACGCCTCGTGCAACCGACATCCGCCGAAACCAGGCCCGACGTGGGACCCGGCGCGCCGGCCACGTTGGCGTGGACCGGATACGCCGTACCCGCCCCGTCATACCTTGTGCCTCCGGTGCGCCATACCTCGCACATCCGACTGGCCCTCATTCTTGGCGTGGCACTGCTCGTAGTGGTGGTCGCGGCCGTGGTGGTGTCCCGGTCGGTCACCCCTCCTCCGCCGACACACCCTAAATGCCCGCCCTCCTGCGAAACCCCGCCGCCGATCCAGCCCTCCGATGGACCGCCCGTTTCCGACGGCGGGCGACCTCCCGCCGGCCTGCCCGCTCCACCGCACGGTCCGCCGGTGCAAAATCCCTTCCCGCTCTTTACCGCCGGCGACGGCGGATTCGCGGTTGCGATGCCGCCGCGCGCGATCAAGTCGACCGAAGTGAACGGGTTGCGGTGGAAGTCCCGCGACGGCGACAGCTTGATAGTGCTCTACGGCGAGCCTGCGAAAAACCGGACGCCAAGTCAGATCGCCCAGAACATCATTGACGACAAGGTTCCCGGGGCCAGCACCGCGTACCAGATTCCCAATGCGATGCTGGGCTACCAGCCGGGCTACGGCGAGATCGACGACTACTATCCGCCGGGCAGCTTCGCCAGCCAGCAGCACCTGCGGGTGCTGGTCATGGTCGCGGTGAAAAATGGCTTGGCCCTGGTCGCTTTCGCGGAAGGACCGCGCATCGGGGCCATCCAGGACCACTCGACTGGCGCCGGCCTCCTTGTCGCGGACGTCATCAACCCATTCATCAACAGCTTCAGGTGGCGCGGCGATCCACCTCGCTGACCGCTGTCAATTACGCAGAATAGATTGGTACACACCGATTTTCATCATGTGACTGTCAAAGCTAGGGCAATGCGGGCAATGCCCTAGCTTTGACAGAAGGCGAAGCGAAACTGTAGGAGCTACGACGCCATCGAGACGATCATGGCCGCGATATCCTGCGTTGCCGCATCCAGCGAATCACTGTCGAAGGAAAAGGCGTCGACGAGGGCGGAGATTTGGTTCGAGGGGCTGTACAAGATTGCCCAGACCCCGTACATCTGCTGCGTGCCCTGGTTATTTTGCACATTGCCGGTGTAACCGACGGTGAGCATTTGCTGAAAGTTTTTGCCCGGAATCGACTTAACCTGCCCCGAGTTGCCCTGCTGCACGTTGGTCATGCCGCTGGCTTCGGTGTCCTTGTTGATGAAAAAGGTTGCTTCCTGGTTGATGTCAGACGTGTTTGCGACACCCGCGCCCGCGATTAAACCCACACTCTTATCGCCGTTGACCAGCAGGACCATCTGCTGACCTTGCTTTTCGACTGTCCAGCCGGTTACCGGGGCGATGGATACCCCCTGGTACAAGCTGATCGCGGTAGCAGTCCCGGCCGCGAGCGAAGT
>DASQRI010000740.1:0-3120 GCA_035642975.1 Mycobacterium sp. | reverse complement strand
CAGGCCAACTCCCACGGCCAAAACGTGCAAAACGCCGGCAACAACATGAGTTCCACCGACGCCGCCGTCGGCGGCAGCTGGGCCTAACCCCCGCACGACCCTGTGGCCCGCACACCACCCGGTGTGCGGGCCACAAACATTTCAAAGGGCTAGCCGGCCAGGTGTGGGAGCACGGTGGAGCGCAACCCGATTCGCTGCAGCACATCGCCCGACTCGCGAGTCACCTGACCCGAGATCGCCGACTGAGCCATAACCTGCCCATTCGTCGACACGGCCGGTGCCGCGCCAAAGCCGTTCGTGGGCAGCGGCATCGGGCCGGCAGGGGTCAATCCCGTGACTGGGCCGGCTTCCACCCAGCTTTGCGGCACCGACAGCGCGCCGACCGAGCTTGCCTGACCCATCGTCACCGCGCCCGTAGCGCCAAAGCCGATCGGTCCCATCATCGAATGGCCCAGAGCAGGTTGCAGACCCAGTCCGCCCACCGGGCCCATGCTTTGGGACGCGAGCAGCGAATCGGCAACCGGGAGATTCACCCCGACGCCGGCAAAACCCGTGCCGAGGCCTCCGGCGCCGGCCCCTAAGCCGGCACCGTCGGAACCCAAACCGGCGGCGTCCGAACCCAAATCGGCGACTCCGCTCGAGGACGATGACCCAATGTCAACCAGGCTGTCGAGCGCCCCGAGGCCCGAGCCGGCGGCTGCGGTCGTGCTGGCACTGTTACCGGCGCCCTTGCCCGTCGACCCGGCCAGAGTCGAAAGCGCGCTCACCGGCCCCGATGCGCCCGAGGTGGTAGATGACGCCAACGCCGCACCGTTGCCCGTCACGAGGCCTGACGCCGACTGCGTCGGCTGTGAAAGTGCCTGCAGCGTCTGAGGCACCGTCGACAACGACGTCGAAGCGATGGTCTGCGCGTGGGTGCCCGCGGATGTGCCTGCGGCTTGGGCCGCGGCGGCCTGACCGGCCAGGCCCGCCGGGTTGGTGGTCGACTTGGGCGGGGTGAACGGCGCCAAGGTCGACGCGGCCGCTGAGCTGGCGGCGTAGCCGTACATGGCTGTCGCGTCCTGGGCCCACATTTCGCCGTAATGGGCTTCGGTGGCCATGATCGCCGGGGTGTTCTGACCCAGAAAGTTCGTCGCGATCAACGCCATCAGCTGAGCCCGGTTGGCTGCGATAACCGGCGGCGGCACCGTCATCGCGAATGCCGCCTCGTACGCGGCGGCCGCCGCCCTAGCCTGGTTCGCAACCTGCTCGCATTGAGCGGCGACCGTGCTCATCCACGTGAGGAACGGCGCAGCCGCCGCTGCCATCGACGTCGACGCCGCACCCCGCCACGACCCGCCGGTGAGCCCGGAAACCACCGAACCGGACGAAGCCGCGGTGGTGTGCAGGTCCGTCGCCAGCCCGTCCCACACCGCTGCGGCGGCCAGCATCGATCCCGCACCAGGGCCGGTGTACATGCGAGCCGAGTTGATCTCCGGCGGAAACGCCCCGAAGTCCATTGCCGTTCCTCTTCTTCCCTTCCGTTGCGCTTGCGGTCAGCCGGCGGCGATCGCGTTGGCGGCTTCGGTAACCGCGTAGGACGCGGCGTTGGTTTGCAGGGTGCTGACCAGCAACGAATGAATGGCGTCCGCCGCCGCGCTGATGGCCTGGTAACTGCCCGCGTGCGTGGCGAACTGCGCCGCCGTCAGGGCCGACACGTCGTCAGCTGCCGCCGGGACGACACCAGCGGTCGGGCCCGCCGCGGCCGCGTTTGCCGCAGCCATCGACGACCCGATACCGGCGAGATCGCCTGCCGCCGACGAAAGCATCTCCGGATGTGTGGTCACGAAAGACGAGGAATACATTGGTTTCTCCAAAGTTTGTGGACGAACTGCCCGCGCTCATCGTTGGCGACGGAGGCTGTTCTTTAGTTGATCCTGGTATGGCACAGTTACGTAAAGCGGTCACATACAAGCGATTAGCGATGTAGCCTCACTTTTGGACTGCCCTTTCCTTGGTCAACAGCTCTGCTACTCAGTGTTTTTGGAGTACGCCAGCATTGCAAGCTCATTGACGAGATGCATAGACAACGCATATCTGACGGTCTTGACGCATCCTCGCCGGCTGGCCGACACATTTGAGATTGATATGAGTTTGGTGACAATGGTGTGTGAAGCGACGCAGAATCGAGGAGCATGGCAATAATGTCGGAATCCGCACGTAAGCAGCGGCCACGCCAGGCCATCCTCGGTCAGTTGCCCCGGATCAGCCGGGACGATGGATCGCCCATCCGGGTCCTGCTGGTCGACGACGAGCCGGCTTTGACCAACCTGGTCAAGATGGCGCTGCACTACGAAGGCTGGACGGTCGAGGTCGCACACAACGGCCGGGAGGCCGTCAGCAAGTTCGACGAAGTGGGTCCCGACGTACTCGTCCTGGACATCATGCTGCCCGACGTGGACGGTCTGCAGATCCTGCAACGGATCCGCGAGTCAGAGCCCTATACGCCCACCTTGTTCCTGACCGCGCGGGACTCGGTGATGGACCGGGTCACCGGCTTGACGGCGGGCGCCGATGACTACATGACCAAGCCGTTCAGCCTGGAGGAGTTGGTCGCCCGACTGCGCGGGCTGCTTCGCCGTTCCAATCATCTGGCCCCGCCTGCCGAGGAGGGTCTCAAGGTCGGCGACCTCAAACTCGACGGCGCGAGCCACGAAGTCACCCGCGCAGGCACACCAATTTCGCTCACCTCGACCGAGTTCGAGTTGCTGCGCTTCTTGATGCGCAATCCGCGACGGGCCCTGACCCGTACCGAAATCCTGGACCGGGTATGGAATTACGACTTCGCCGGTCGCACCAGCATTGTTGATCTCTACATCTCGTATCTGCGGAAGAAGATCGATACCGGCAGAGAGCCGATGATCCACACCGTACGCGGTATCGGGTATATGCTGCGCCCGCCGACGTAGGGCAGAGATGACCACGAAATGAGCACGCCCTCAACCACTCCGTGGTGGCGCCCGCGCACACTCCGTCGTCAGCTGGTCCTGGGCGTATCGGTGGCGGTCACCGTGGTGATGCTGGCGGTGGGCGTCGTCTCCGTGCTGAACCTGCGAAGTTTCGTCAACGCGATGAACGATG
>DASQRI010000739.1:0-2052 GCA_035642975.1 Mycobacterium sp. | reverse complement strand
GTGAACCTGTGGCGTGAGGTTGTGGGAGCAGAGAGGGCGCTTTTCCGCTTCCGCGGCGCCGATGATCTGCGCGCGTGTCGGATTCGGGTCGACAGTGGACATCGAGACGATCACGCTCGGCCGGTTTGGGGCAAAGACCGCATAAGCGTCCATTATGACAGCGCCCGCCGCGGGGCCCGTTGCGATGGACGGCCTGTGCGGCCGGATTGGGCAGATCCTGCTTTCCCGGTTCTGTCAGGGCTCGCGCCAAACGAGAGCATTCAAAATCCTGGGGGAGATCACGCGGTCGCTGACATCGCTCGGTCATCGTTGGCCGAACGAAAACCTGGATAGCAATGCCGAAAGGCGTTCTCGAACGTGCCGTTCAGCACAGCGCAGCGTACGTCGAGGAACGGCTGCACGGTTGCCCTGTTCCACCTCATCTGTTGCTTCTTGTTCATGCGCTTGGCCACGATCTCGTTGACCGCGCTCTCCACGAACGCGGTGGAGAAGGGTTCGTCGCACCGACGCCGGGCAGCGTAGTGGACCAATGTGTCCTCGTTGCGCTCAAGGTAACCGAGCAGGTCGCTGACGTGACGCTGTAGACGGTCGATGCCGGAAACTTCGCGCATGTGCCGGCACCTGGTCCATCGGTATAGGCCGGCGAGTTTGCGTCGGGACCCGGTCCAGCGACCGTGCCACAGGCGCCACTTCGCGCGGTCTATGGCACCAACCGCATGGTCGGCATTACACGAGCCAGCGTCAAGGCCGCGCGCGGCCTGTAGCGCGTGCTCGAAGCGTATGGCGATGTGCCACCAATCGAGCACGACGGTGGCGTTAGGCAGCGTCGCGCGCTGCAGCCGCCACAACCCGGCGTCACCGTCGCACAGCACAGTCGCTGGCGTGTCGGCATGCACCCCAGCCGCGGCGAGCACCTGCGTGAACGCGTCTGTCGAAGCCGCCTGGCCGTTTCGGACAAAGGCGAAGCGGTGCTGGCCGCCATCGACGTCGATCACTTTGCCCGCGATCACCTCGAAATGGCGCTCCTCCTGCCGATGGCGGCTGCGCACGTAGCCGCCATCCAGCCCAACCACGACGGGACCGGCTGGCTGCGTTTTGGCCTGCTCCGCCATCTCGACTGCGTGCTGGTGCGCGACCTTCTCGCCCACTCGCCGCGTCCTGTTGCGGACCGTGCCCGCATTCTGTGCCCCGCTGATCGGCAGCAATTCGGACAGCAGGGCCGCCACCTTGCCGAACGGCGCCAACGCCGCATAGCGGGCCGTGATGTAGGCCAGCTCTGGTGCGACCGCATCATGGCCGAAATCCAAGGTACCGAAGCTCTTCACCTCGCCCTGTCCCTGACAAGGACAGCCAAGCAGTCGGCGGACCCGCACCGGCACATCGCCAAACAAAGAGCGGAACGTCACCGGGTAATGCCCTTTGCTGGCCAGCCGACGTCCGCAGGAAACGCAGGAGCGACAGCGCTCGCCCACCACAGCCACCTGCGTCGGCACGATCTGCGCCTGAAGCGCTGCGGTAAGCCGCTTCGCCTCGGCAAGCTGAAGTCCAAGGTCAGCCAGGCCAGCTTCCTCATCGCGCTCGATGCGAGCCACCTCGGTCTCCGTCACCGCACCAGGCCGCATTTCAGCCACCAGCTTCACCCGCCAAACCGACTTCGCCACCAGACCAACCCACCCTCCCGTGAGCCCAGAACCTAACCCGATCGCGGCAGGCCCCCAGGATTTTGAATGCTCCCTCGGTCGGTGACCTTGACGGTGATCCAGCAGTGTCGGTGCCGCAGGGTCCGTTGCACATATTGATCGACAGCACTGGCCTGCAAGTCTTCGGAGCGGGTCAATGGTTGGAGGCCAAGCATGGCGTGAAGTCGCGCCGGACATGGCGCAAGGGCATCTGGCGGTTGATGCGACGAGCGGCATGATCGTGGCGCGGACGCTGACGGATCAGGATGCCGACGATCCGTCCCAGGTCGGCCCGCTGCCCGATCAGATTGACGAACCGATTGGCCAGGTGACAGCCGATGGTGCGTATGAAGGCTCACCCACCTACCAAACA
>DASQRI010000738.1:0-4124 GCA_035642975.1 Mycobacterium sp. | reverse complement strand
CGAACGACATCGAGGCACGGCACGGTATCTCGCTCGACGTGGTCTCAGGCGGCAACTCGGCGAACCTGAACTGGGCTCTGCACACCCACCACGTCGGCCGGATCGACCAGCTCCGACTCGGCGAAGCCATCCTTCTCGGTGTCGATCCGCTGTATCGGACTCCGATCCCTGGCCTGCACACGGATGCCTTCACCTTGACTGCCGAGGTCATCGAGGTCGCGATGAAACCGGCTCAGCCCTGGGGAGATCGCGCTCAGGCGGCCTTCGGCGAAGCGCCGGTCCGCACCGGCAGCAGGACCGTGCACCAAGCAATCCTGGCCCTCGGTCGCCAGGACGTGGACCCGGACGGTCTGCAGCCACCCGAGGGCATCACGATCCTCGGGATGAGCAGCGACCACCTGGTGGTCGACCTCGGCGATCACCCCGTCGCGGTCGGCGACGAGATCGACTTCGGTGTCGCCTACGGCGCACTCGTGCGGGCGATGACGTCGCCCTTCGTCACCAAGGTCGAGCACCTTGGCCGTTCCGTCGCACCCGAGGCGATCCAGGTGCCAACACCGATCCAGGTTTCGACCCCCCGCTCGGTGCCGGACGCCGATGTTGGCCGAAAGTCTTGACCTGGCTTCCCTGCAGTCTCTTCTAAGGCTCTGAGCTGCATTGGTTCTGGTGGAGCTAAGGGGCTCGAACCCCTGCCTTGACCAGGGCGAATGCCGGTTCAACTGCGGTTTCGTTCGGTCCCGTTCCGTCTCAGCCCCCCTCGTTACCGGTGCAGTAGGAGCTGTCTTCCCAGCCGCACAGCGCTGAAGAAGATCGGTTCGGTCGGACCGCCGCTCGCGCCGATTCCAGTTTGGTAGGAACACGTGCGATGCCGGCCAACCCGGCCTGCGCGTCGGCTCCGTGCTGCTCGCTGCGCTACGGTCGATAAGCTGGATACGCCGACGCGCTGATGTCGTCTCGATCAATCTCGGCCAGTGGTCCGCACACGTCGGGTTCTCGCAGGAGCCCATGCTCTCGCTCCACGGACGAATTAACGGGACAACGAATGGCAATTTCCGACATCGCTGCGTACGCGCATCTCAGCGAGGCGGACATCGAGGCCCTCGGGTGCGAATTGGACGCCGTTCGCCGCGAAATCGAGGGGTCACTCGGTGAAAACGACGCGGCGTACATCCGGCGCACCATCAGGTTCCAGAGGACGATCGAGGTCGTGGCGCGCTTGCTCCTCGGCTGCAGCCGGTCACGCACCGGGTGGGTTTTGGGGACCGTATTGCTGGCCTTCGCGAAGAGCGTCGAGAACATGGAAATTGGCCACAACGTGAGCCACGGCCAATGGGATTGGATGAACGACCCAGAAATTCACTCGAGCACCTGGGAGTGGGACATGGTCGCGGTATCTTCGCAATGGAGGTATTCGCACAACTACCGCCACCACATGTTCAGCAACGTAGTCGGTGTGGATGACGATCTCGGCTTCGGCGTGATAAGGATAACCCGCGACCAGCCGTGGCGATTTTATTTCCTGCTGCAGCCACTTCGGAACCTGTTGTTGGCGAGCATCTTCGAGTGGGGCATTGCCCTTCATGGCGTCCATTCGGAGCGGGATCGGGTAGCAGCAGATGCCCGCAAGGTGGCCCAGGCAAGGGCAGTCCTGATACGAAAAATCACCCGCCAGGCGGTCAAGGACTACATGATATTCCCGGCGCTGAGCCGATCTCGCTGGCGCAGAACCTTGGCCGCAGATGCGCTGGCCAACCTTATGCGCAACCTTTGGGCATATGTGGTGATCTTTTGCGGACACTTCCCAGACGGTGCCGAGAAATTCACCGCCGACGTACTCGAAGGGGAAACCCCGGCCGAGCGCTACTTGCGGCAGATGCTGGGTGCCGCGAACTTCAAAGCCGGGCCGCTGCTGGCGTTCTCGAGCGGCAACTTGTGTTACCAGGTTGAGCACCACCTGTTCCCCGACCTGCCGAGTAACCGCTACGCGCAGATCGCAGTGCGCGTTCAGACGTTATGCGACAAGTACGACCTCCCCTACACCAGTGGTTCGCTTGTGCGCCAATTTCTTTTGACGCTGCGAACCATTCACAAACTGGCGCTTCCCGACGCATTCCTCCTTGCCACCTCCGACGACGCGCCGGAAACTGCTTCGGAACGGAAGTTCGATACCGACGCGACGTCGGCTGCCGCATCGGGTGGCGCGACAACAGGGCTTCGCACGGCGCTGCGCGCCCATCGACGCCGACTCCGACGCTGAGCAACAGCCTCGAAGGATCGAACCGTCTTCATCGGTGCTGGCTATAAGGGTGCGTGAGTTCACGACATAAATGACAGATGAGGCGCGTCTTCGCAAAAGTGGAGCTAAGGGGATTCGAACCCCTGCTTCGATCAGGGAAAATGCGGCCCTAACCTGCGGTTTCCTTCCGCCTCGCTCCTTCTCAGTACCGCTCGTTACCTGCGGTTTCGTTCTCGGGTCTTGACGGCGTCAAGACCCGTTGACGACGTCACTCACCAAATTGGCGAGGTCTTGATGCGGTGTTTGCATAGCGCGCTACCCGCGCGCCGGATCCCAGCGGCGATATGACGCATGCTGGCTGGCTAGTGGTGACACGATGTTGGCATGAGCGATGCTCATGACGGCGGCAAGGCTATATTCACGGCGACGACATGACCGCAACAGAGTTCCGGTGCGGGTCGTGTGGCACCGAGCTGCCGCCGGACTCACGGTTCTGCAACAAGCGCGGTGCACACCGGTCACACAGGTCAGCCGATCGGAGCACAAGCAGGTGACGGTGCCATCTGTGCGAAAAGCAATTGCTGTTGGAATTGTTTTCCTTACCCTCGCGGCGGCTTCGTCGTGTGGCCATGCAGCGCACACAGCGCTAAGGGACAGCCCGCAGGCAACGCCGGCGCTAGTTGCGGTTCCCGCGCCCCCGGCGCCACCAGTTTCGGCTCCCGCGCCTGCGTCGCCGGCGCCCGATGCGGCTCCCGCACCGGACTTCGCAACGGTCTCCAAGCTGATGAACGATGCGATTGCGGCACATACGGTGCCAGGTGGCGTGGTGGTGATCGGGCATGGCGGCAAGGTCGTCTTCCATCAGGCTTATGGCTCGCGCAAGCTTGCCGGCGAACCGGGGCTGGATGGATCGCCCGCACCTGCGGAGCCGATGACCGAGGACACGATCTTCGACATGGCGTCGTTGACGAAGTGCCTCGCAACGGCGACCGCGGTCATGCAGCTTTACGAACACGGCAAGGTTCAGTTCGACGATCCCGTGCAGAAGTACTTGCCTGACTTCAACACAGCAAACGATCCACAGCGTGCAAAGGTGACGGTTCGCATGTTGCTGACGCACACTTCAGGCGAACCGGAAGACGTGCGCCTCGACGATCCGTGGGGACTGGACGGAGCCGACAAACCAGAAGGCATTCTCCGTGCCCTTACCACGCGGCTGGAGTCGCCTCCCGGCGAGTATTTCAACTACGCCGACATCAACTTCATTCTGCTTGGCGCGCTGATCGAGAAACTTACCGGCGAGCCAGAAGACGTTTACGTTCAGCAAAACGTATTTGGGCCGCTAGGCATGGCAGAAACCCGCTACCTTCCCCCGGCCAAAGCATGTGGTCCACACGTGATGCGGGGATCTGCGATTGCCTGGGCGCCTGCACCGATAGGCGGCATGCCGGGCGATTGTCCTGCGGGTACGTGGAGCACGAGTCTGTTGTCGCGCACCGCACCGACGACACATGACG
This sequence comes from Mycobacterium sp., assembly GCA_035642975.1. Taxonomy (GTDB): domain Bacteria; phylum Actinomycetota; class Actinomycetes; order Mycobacteriales; family Mycobacteriaceae; genus Mycobacterium. The sequence continues at coordinate 371 of DASQRI010000738.1, read as the reverse complement.
ACGAAAGCAGAAACGATCCGGGCAAGAATCCCGATTTTGATGCCCTATTGCGGGGCGTTGTGTTTGACCCGACGACGCGCCGCATGGGGGGAGTAGCCGGGCATGCCGGTGTGTTCTCGACGGCGCACGATGTCAGCCTGTACGCGCAGGCCCTGCTTGATCGGCTCGCGGGCCGCCCGAGCAAGTTCCCACTGACGCAGGCGACGCTGGAGTTGATGACAACTCCAGAACAGCCCGGACATACAGCTGGGCAACTCGAAGCAGCCAACGATGCCTCCCGAGAAGCCATCGCAAAGACACCAAACACATATGATCCGATGCTCGCTCCGCGCTATCCGGCGATCAGGGGACAAAACCTGCGTGGCTTCGGC
>DASQRI010000737.1:0-9329 GCA_035642975.1 Mycobacterium sp. | reverse complement strand
CGGCGATCTGGCGGTTGGACAGCCCGGCCGCGACCAGCATCGCGATCTCGCGTTCCCGGTCGGTGATCGGCAGCGGGCGCGCCGCAGCCTCAACCGCCGGTGTGCGTAGGCCGCATCGGCTGGCCAGCCGGTATGCCCGGGTCGATGACTCGACTTCCTTGCCGCGATGGCCTGTGCGGGTGTGTTCGCCCGCCGCCTGGGCCGCCGCGTCGGCGGCAAGTGCCAGTGCACCCAGATCGGCGAACCGAGCTGCCGCGACGTCGAGCAGATCGCCGTCGTGGTCGGCCAGGCCGCGAGCTTGGCCGGCGATCGCCTCCGCCAGCGGAGTGTTCAGGGTTGTGGCGAGTTCCCCCAGCCTTGCCGCACACGAGCGGTCGCCGAACCGGACAGCGGTGTGCAGCGCAGACATCTCGACGGCGTGCGTTCCGGATTGTTGCGCGATCCGCGCGGCGCGCAACGCATGCATCCGGGCGGCCGTCGTCTGGCCGACGGCCGCCTGCTCCCAGGCCTCGGCCAGCTCGAGTTCCGGCAAGAACACCGCGACCTGCGGTCCGTAGGCTTGCTCCGAACTGTGCAGCGCGGCAGCGGCCGCCTCACTATCTCCCCGCGCCCCTTCAGCCTGCGCGCACCAGGCCGCCATCACCATCAACCAGCCCGGTGGAAACCCCTGCGACATCGCCGATAACGAGTCTTGAAATGCCGCACAAGCGGACGGCAGCGCACCACGGGCAAGCTGCACAAGCCCGAGCATCGCGTGCACGAAGGCGTCTGCCTCAGGACCCACCGTGGCCATCGGCGCATAACGTTCCCAGACCCGCTCGGCCGCCGGAAAATCACCGGCGACCGTCGCCGCCATCACCTCAGCCAAAGCCAACCCCATGACAAACCGGTGCGGTCCCAATTGGTCGAGCCCAGCTGCCCGCCCCACATCGGCTATGCGACAAACCTCGCCAAACCGCCCGGTCAGCGCCAATGCCCAGCACGTCGACGCCGCCGCCCACGTCGTCGGGGGTTGCGCATCGGATGCGCACAGGGGCAGCCCGAGGTCAATCGCCGTCGCAACGTCACCGAAGAAGCACGCGAACGATACCTCCAGAGTGCTGACAAGACGGACGCCCGCCTCGGAATCGACGCGATCCCTCACGTCGGCGAGCACCTGCCGGGCGAGCTCAACCTGCCCGCAACCAAAGAACAGATTCGCCGCGCGCAGACAGCCCCATCGCACCGTCAGCCACCCATCGGCACCATCAGGGTCGACGTCGGCGAGCACTGCCTCGGCCTCGTCGCCTCGCCCATGCCAACTCAGCGCGTCAGCAAGCACGAGCGCCGCCGGCAGGCCGCCGCCGCGATCGAACGCGAACCGGGCCAGCTCCTCGCCATGACCTACGCTCGACATAGACACCGCACGCCCCGCTGCGTCAATGATCATGTCGAGGTCCGGCGTCAGGTCGCTGTGCACCATGAACCGCGCCAGCTGTATCCGGGTCCGCACGTCAGGCAACCTCGAGCGCCGCTCTTGTGTCTGCATTTGCTTCCGAAGGTGTTGTGCCAGCATGCCATTGAGCTGCCGCAAGCGCACCACCCCAGCGCGGTGGATTGCCACTTCACCGATGAGGGGGTGAGCCAACCGCGCCACAGTATGTGATTTGTCGGCAACCAATTGGATTAATCCGCCGCGCTCGAGATCTGCCACCGCGTCGGCATCGCAAAGTCCACGCAGGGTCTCCCAGTCCAGCACCTCCGCAGCGGCCAAAACCTCGACCACCTCCAATTCCTCGGCGGCCAAGGATCGCAGGGGAAACTCGAGAAGATCGTAGAGTTGGCGATCTGCCCGCAGCGCGCCTCGAAGCCGCCAGCCGTGTTCGATGCGCACCAGCACACCGCTCTCCCGGCCTGCATTCAGCAGGCCCCGCAGCATCAGCGGATTGCCCGCGGTCCGACCATGCAACTCGTTGACAAGCCGGGTCTCGACGGCGTCGCCGAGCACGGTGTTAGCGAGCTCCTCCGTCTGCTGCCAGGTCAACGCCTTGATGTACAGACTCAGCAGCAGTCGCTCTTTCCACAGCGCGATCACCGCGTCGGGCGCATTGTTGCGCGACCGGATCGTCACGATCAGCCGTGCACTGCCACTGGCCGCAAGTTGGTACACCAACGTCGCCGACAACGGATCAAGCAACTGGGCGTCGTCGACGACGACAACCAGGTTCTCTTCCTGCTCCAATGTTCGGTGCGCAACGGCCAGCATCTCGGACGGTTCATGCGCCGCGTGGAGGCTCATCACCCAGTAGAACGCGCCCAACGGCACCGCACTGCCGGTTTCGGTGCCCAGCACAAACCGCACCGTATGCCCGCGCGACCTGACCGTATCGGCAAGGGCGCGAGCCAGTGTCGATTTGCCGATCCCGCTGTCGCCCACCAACAGGACGCCTTGGAACTCGGAAGCGTCGTCGAATGAGGCTAACGCCTGACGAACCTCGTCATCGCGGCCCACCAACGGCCACGCCGACCCGCTCCCCGTTTCCATCGGACGCCGAACCTTCCCGGACCACGCCTTTTCGCAGACGCTACCGCGACTTCGCCCCGGTTCGAGCCGGATGTCACAACTTCCAGCAAAAAATCTGGCTTAGCCGTTATTTATACACCGGTTGAATTAAATAATGTCCTTGCAGGCCATTCCGGCATGCGTCGGACCCTAGACAAACGGCGCTGGCGAAACCCATCCTGGCGTCGGATTCAGCCAGGTGTTCAGAAGATCTACCGACCCCTACCGTTGACCCGGTGGCCAGAACCGTGGCGACGACGCCTGCCTGGGTGCTCTGCAGGTGCACCAGGCTACCGACGGCGCGCTGGTGCGGGTGCGGCTGCCGGGCGGGATGCTCACCGCCGCTTAGTGCGACGTCGGCGCCCACGCCGTCGATGACAGGGTTGTGCTGCTGACCGGGCGCGCCACCGGCGCGCCCGGCTTACGTCCGACGAGTCGGCGCGGCGCTTCGGGCTGCAGGAAACCCGCTATGAGGGGCCGACCGGCATCGCCGGGGTGTTCCAGGACGCCTGCGTGGCGGCCGGGATACCCGCCGTCACCTTCTGGGCGGCCGTCCCGCACTACGTCTCCCAGCCACCCAATCCGAAGGCGACCGTTGCGCTGCTGCGCCGCGTCGAAGAGGTGCTCGACATCGAGGTGCCGCTGGCTGACCTGCCGCGCAGGCCGAGAAGTGGGAGCAAGCGGTCACCGAGATGACCGCCGAGGACGACGAAATCGCCGAGTATGTGCAGTCGTTGGAGCAACGCGGCGACGCCGAGGTCGACATGACCGAGGTCCTAGGCAAGATCGACGGCGACGCGCTGGCCGCCGAGTTCGAGCGCTACCTGCGCCGTCGCCGTCCGGGATTCGGCCGCTAAGACTTCAGCCGTTCGTTGTGGGCGCTGGTGGAGCGCCCGAGCGCGGCGACTTCGGCGTCCATTCGGACTACCTGTTCGCCGACATTCTTGTGCGCCATCCGCTCGCCGGGCCGGGTGGACAGAAACGGCTTGAGCCAGCGGAAGACACCCACCCAGCCCGGGCAGTACACGCGTTCTTTGCGCTTCTCGATACCGTCAACGAAGGCCGCGGCGCACTTGTCCACCGAGGTGGTCTTGTTCAACGGCCACGGGAACTTCGACAGCTGTTCGCGGAATGTGGGCAGATCGGCCTGGGAGTCGCGGACCAACGCCGTGTCGATCCAGGACATGTGTGCCGAGCCGACGGTGACGCCGAGGTGCGCGACCTCGAGTCGCAGCGCATGAGCGAGGTGCTCGTTGCCTGCCTTGGACATGTCGTAGGGCGCCATTCCCGGAGCCGCGGTGAACGCGGCCAGCGAGGACACGATCAACACGTAGCCGCGGCGCTCGATGATCGACGGTAACGCGGCACGCACGGTGTGAAAGACGCCCAACAGGTTGACGTCCAGCACCCGCTTGACCGCCTCGGGGTCGACCTGCAGGACGGAGCCGTAACTGGCGATCCCGGCGTTGGCCACGACGACGTCGATGCCGCCGAACTTCTCGACGGCCTGGTCGACTGCGGCCTGCATGGCGGCCAGATCACGCACATCGGCCACCACGGTGAGCACCCGCTCGTCGCCGCCCAGCTCGGCGGACCTGGCCGCCAAACTCGTTTCGTCGAGGTCAGTCAGTACCAGCCTGGCGCCCTTGGCGTGCAACCGACGGGCCACCTCGGCCCCGATTCCCTGACCGCCGCCGGTGAGCAATACAACTTGCGAACTAACTGACGTCATGGCGGCAACCTACCTTCTCGTCTGCGGCGATTAGAGGCCCACTCCCAGCAGCGCATCGACGGCCGTGGCCACCGCGCGCGGTGCCTCGGCATCGTGGCCGCCGTATTCCAGTGCATCGGTAGTCCAACCATCAAGTGCGGCAAGCGCTTTGGTCGTATCAAGATCGTCGGACAGATAGCGGCGCACCCGGGCGATGACGTCGGCGGCGTCCGGGCCCGCGGGCAGCGTCGTCGCGGTTCGCCACCGCTGCAGCCGCGTGCCGGCTTCCTGTAGCACGTGATCACTCCAATCGCGATCGGCCCTATAGTGCCCGGCCAGCAGGCCCAATCGAATCGCCGCCGGCTCGACGCCCTTGGTGCGCAACCCCGAAACCAAAACCAGGTTGCCGCGGCTCTTCGACATCTTGTGTCCGTGCCAGCCGATCATGCCCGCATGAACATAATGTCGAGCGAATCGTCTTTCGCCGCTGACGGATTCGGCATGTGCGGCGGTGAACTCGTGATGCGGAAAGATCAGGTCGCTGCCGCCCCCTTGGATGTCCAGCCCGCTGCCGATGCGGCTCAGCGCGATCGCCGCGCATTCGACATGCCAACCCGGCCGGCCCGGGCCGAACGGCGACGGCCAACTGGGCTCTCCGGGCCGCGCGGCGCGCCACATCAACGCGTCGAGTTGATCGGTCTTGCCTTGCCGGTCGGGGTCGCCGCCACGCTCGGCGAACAGCGCCAGCATGGTGTCGCGGTCATACCCGGATTCGTAGCCGAACTGCGCGGTGGCGTCGGCGCGGAAGTACACGTCGGGGAACTCGGGATCGTCGACGACGTAAGCCGCCCCTGAGGCCAACATCTTCTCCACAACCTCGACGACTTCGGCTACCGCCTCCGTCGCCGCCACGTATTCGCGTGGCGGCAACACCCGTAGTGCGGCCATGTCGTCGCGGTACAGCGCGACCTCACGGGCCGCGAGGTCGCGCCAGTCGACGCCGTCGCGGTTGGCCCGCTCGAACAGCGGATCGTCGACGTCGGTCACGTTCTGCACGTAATGCACGTCGTGCCCGAGATCCAGCCACAGTCGGTGGATCAGGTCGAACGCCAGATAGGTGGCGGCGTGGCCGAGGTGGGTGGCGTCATAGGGGGTGATCCCGCAGACGTACATGGTGGCCGTCGGCCCGGCCGGCACCGGGCGCACCTGGCGGTCGGAGGTGTCATACAGCCGCAGCTCCGGACCGCGTCCCGGCAGCGTGGGTACAGGTGCCGAAGGCCAGGGCTGCATACCGTCGACTTTAGGCCCGGCGACGATGCGGGCCGTGCAACGGCCCGAGGAGGAGCGAACCAATCCGGCACAGCCCGGCGACGATGCGGGCCGTGCAACGGCCCGAGGAGGACCGAGCCAATCCGGCACAGCCCGGCGACGATGCGGGCCGTGCAACGGCCCGAGGAGGACCGGGCCAATCGGACACGTATCGCGGCTAGCTCGCCAGTCGGATAGCGCCCAGCAGCAGGTCCGCGAGTTCGGCGCGACACATCAGGAAGTCGGGCAGATACGGGTCGGCACGGTTGTACACCAGCTCCGATCCGTCCAGCCGCGATGCGTGCATACCGGCGGCCAGGATCACTCCCGCCGGGGCCGCCGAATCCCACTCCCACTGGCCGCCCGCATGGATGTAGGCGTCGGCATTGCCGCGCACCACCGACATCGCTTTGGCCCCGGCCGAACCAATCCGAATGAACTCGACGTCCAGCCGTCGGGCCAGGTGATACAGCACGGCGGGCGGCCGGTTGGAGCTGGCGGTGATCCGGATCGGTCCGGACAGCGCCGTCGTGGGCGCGGCGACGGAGTCGCTGCGGTACAACTCTGCCATCGCGGGCAACGCGACCGCGGCGTCGGTGATCGCGCCGTTGGGGCCGCCGTGGCGTTGCCACAACGCGACGTGCACGGCCCAGTCGTCGCGGCCCTCCCAGGAGAATTCGCGCGTGCCGTCCAGCGGGTCGACGATCCAGACCCGGTCGGCCCGCAACCGGGCCAGGTCGTCGTAAGCCTCCTCGCTGAGCACCGCGTCGCCTGGACGCTCGGCGCGCAGCCGCCTCAGCAGCAGCGAATTGGCTTGACTGTCACCCTCATCACCGAGCAGCCATGGGTGATCGAAGCCGACGCGATCGCGCACCGCCAGCAACAGCCTTCCGGCATCCTCGGCCAGGTCGGCAGCCAGCGCTGCGTCGCTGCGAGCCTGCGAAGCCGGATTCACCGCTCCAGTATTGCCGAGGAGAACGAGCCGAGCGTTACGACGGGCAGCTTCCCCGATCAGCGGTTCGCCGCGATCCATTCGTTGGTGAAGCGCTGAACTGCACCGATGTCGTCACCAAGGCGGCGAATGATGAAGTCCTCTATCAAGCCGCCGATCAAGGGAACTTTGACGTCGACAGTCGTGGTGAATTGCAGCCGCGCACCACTCGCCAAGGGCGCCAACAGCACCTGGCCACCCGCGGTCACCGGTGCCCGCGGAACGGCCACTTCGATTGCACCGCACGCCTGGCCCTCGCCTGTCCAACTCCACCGCTCGGTCCGCAGCATCCCGAGATCACCGCCGGCCAGCTTGGTGACGGCCGTCGGCAGCCGGTCAGCAAAGAGGCTGACCGCGAGTTCCACGACCACCGTCCCTTCCGGATCGACAGTCAAGGCATTCAGTGTCGCGGTGCCGCCGTCAAAAGCGGCCAGCCGTGCCCGCCAATACCCGTGGTCGGCGAACGCGCTCAAAATTTCGCCGACGCCAACCGGAGAGTCAACCGACAGGTCGAATGATCGCGGCATGTTCGCTAGAACGCCGGCCAGGGAATGGGACGGTGCCGGTCTGGACCGGGCATCACGGGGTTTTCCAGCAGGGCGCGAGCACGCAGGCGCAGCGCCGCGACCTCGGCGCTGGTGATGTGGCCGGCCAGCTCATCCCCGAGTGAGTCGGCCAGCGCGTCGACCAGGCCGGACACTCTGTTCAGCGTGGAGTCGTCGAGCGGCTTGCCGGCCCACCCCCACAGCACCGTGCGCAGCTTGCTCTGGACATGCAGGCACACCCCGTGGTCGACACCGTAGATGTCGCCGTTGACGCTCCGCAGCACGTGGCCGCCTTTGCGGTCGGCGTTGTTGATCAACACGTCGAACACCGCCATACGCCGAAGTCGAACGTCGTCGGCGTGAACCAGCGAGACCGGCTCGCCGGCATAGTCATAGGCCCGCAGCACCGGCAGATAGCCGGGCGGCAACCTGTCGGCGGGAACCAGGTCAACCAGGTCGAGCTCAGGGCCCGGATCTGAATCGGGTGCGTCCCCGGGTTGGTCCACCCACAGCTGCAGCATGCCCGGGCCGGCGGGTCCGTGACGAATGATGGTGTACGGCACGATATTCCAGCCCAATTGTGTCGACACCAGGTAGGCGCCGAGTTCGCGGCCCGCCAGTGTGCCGTCCGGAAAGTCCCACAGCGGCTGCTCGCCGGCGACGGGTTTGTACACGCAGTGCACGGTCTGGTCATCCAACGTCGATTCGCACAGAAACGTGGCGTTGCTCGCCGAGCGAATCCGCCCCAGGACCGTCAGCTCACCGCGCCGCAGGACCTCGCGATCGTCAGGCCTCTGCGTCATCGTCAGACCCGAGCAACGCGCTGCGCCGGTAGCCGTTCGTCCGCGCACAGATGTGTCCCTCGGGGTCCAGCGGTTCATCGCAGAGCGGGCACGGCGGGCGGCCCGCGGAAATGACGCGGTTGGACCGGGTGGCGAACTCGCGTGCCGACTCCGGCGTCAGGAACACCCGCACGGCGTCCGGACCCTCTTCGGTGTCGTCGAGCACGACGGAGGCGTCGAATTCGGTCTCGCTGACGGCCAAGAGTTCGACGACGACGGTCTGCGCCTCGGAATCCCAGCCCAATCCCATGGTCCCCACCCGAAATTCGGCGTCCACGGGTGTGATCAGCGGGCTGAGATCTTCGATCTCGTTGGTTTCCGGTGGGACCGGCGTGCCGAACCGGCGGTTGACCTCGAGCAGCAAGGCCCCGATGCGCTCGGCGAGCACCGCCACTTGCTGCTTCTCCAGTATCACCGACACCACCCGGGCGTCGTGCACCGCCTGTAAATAAAAGGTGCGATTTCCGGGCTGGCCGACCGTCCCGGCGACGAATCGGTCGGGTGAGCGGAAAACGTGGATAGCACGAGACATGGCAATTCCAAAATACCGGCTGTTGCGGCTCAGTCGTAAATTCTGCGGCGTGACTCGCTTACTCCGTAGAGCCGCCGACGACCGCATCGTCGGGCGGGGTCTCACCGTCTGCTGCCGGCGCAGCCGCCAATGCGGACGTCAGCGGTGCGCCGGTGTGGTTGACGTGCAGCACGAACGGGCGAAGCCGGGTGTAACGGATCACACTGATCGATGCCGGATCGACGGAAACCCGCTGGAAGCCGTCGAGATGTAGGCCAAGCGCATCGGCAACGACGGCCTTGATCACATCGCCGTGAGTGCAAGCCAGCCACAGCGCGTCGCCGCCGTATTGCTCGGCCAGTCGCGCGTCGTGCTCACGGACGGCGGCGACGGCACGGGTCTGCACCTCTGCGAGTCCTTCGCCGCCGGGGAACACCGCCGCGCTGGGATGCGCCTGGACCACGGCCCACAACGGCTCCTTGAACAGATCGCCGAGTTTGCGGCCAGTCCATTCGCCGTAGTCCACCTCAGCGAACCGGTCATCGACAACCGGCTCGAGGCCAAGCGCGTCAGCGAGCGGCTCGACCGTGCGCCGGCACCTCAGCTGCGGTGAGCACACCACCGCCCGGATGGGCAGCTCACCGAGCCGCTCGACCAGGTCCGCGGCTTGCTGACGGCCTTTGTCGTCGAGGTCGACGCCCTCGGACCGACCCGCCAACACGTGCGCGGTGTTCGACGTCGACCGGCCATGCCGCAACAACACAACCGTCATGTGCGCCACTCCTCAGCATCGCTGCGCTCTGCATCGTCGTCAGCGCGCGTCATCTGCGCCACTCCTCAGCATCGCTGCGCTCTGCATCGTCGCCGGAGGGGATCATG
>DASQRI010000736.1:0-3514 GCA_035642975.1 Mycobacterium sp. | reverse complement strand
CTATCGTGGCCAGTCACCACGGACCATGTCCTGACGCTTAAAAACGCGGGGCATAAGTAGATTCATTCGCACGAGCCGGTTGCCTCCTGCGTCGTGGGCATCCGCGCCGACAACCTAACCCGCATTGCCGGGAGGCTGCCGCTCGCAGGTTACCGACCGGTAGCGACTGGCCCGGGCTGGCGTGGGACAATGCCAGCATGACTGTCATCTCGGACAAGGTCCCGGAGAATTTCGTTGCCGGCCTCGAGGGTGTGGTGGCGTTCACCACCGAGATCGCCGAGCCCGATAAGGACGGCGGTGCCCTGCGCTACCGCGGTGTCGACATCGAGGACCTGGTTGGCCAACACGTCACCTTCGGTGACGTCTGGGGTTTGCTGGTGGACGGAAGATTCGGCCACGGCCTGCCGCCGGCCGAGCCGTTCCCGCTGCCGATCCACAGCGGCGACGTACGGGTCGACGTCCAAGCCGGTCTGGCGATGCTGGCGCCGATCTGGGGCTATCAACCGCTGCTCGACACCGACGACGCCACCGCCCGTGACCAACTGGCCCGCGCCTCGGTGATGGCGCTGTCCTATGTCGCGCAGTCGGCCCGGGGTATCTACCAACCCGCCGTCCCCCAGCGAATCGTCGACGAATGCTCAACGGTCACAGCGCGTTTCATGACGCGATGGCAGGGCGAGCCCGATCCCAGGCATGTCGAGGCGGTCGACGCGTATTGGGTTTCGGCCGCTGAACACGGGATGAACGCCTCGACGTTCACCGCCCGGGTGATCGCGTCGACCGGCGCTGACGTCGCGGCCGCGCTGTCCGGGGCGATCGGCGCTATGAGCGGCCCGCTGCACGGCGGTGCGCCGGCGCGGGTGCTGCCGATGCTCGAAGAGGTCGAGCGCACCGACGACGCCCGTGGTCTGGTCAAGGGAATCCTGGACCGTCACGAGAAGCTGATGGGATTCGGGCACCGCGTCTACCGCGCCGAGGACCCGCGCGCACGTGTGCTGCGGGCGACCGCCAAGCGGCTGGACGCGCCGCGTTACGAGGTCGCGCTCGCGGTCGAGCAGGCGGCGCTGGCCGAACTGCGGGAGCGCCGCCCGGACCGGGCGATCGAAACCAACGTCGAGTTCTGGGCCGCGGTAATTCTGGACTTCGCCCGGGTGCCGGCCAAGATGATGCCGGCGATGTTCACCTGCGGTCGCACCGCAGGGTGGTGCGCTCACATCCTCGAACAGAAGCGGCTCGGCAAGCTGGTCCGCCCGTTGGCCATCTACGTCGGCCCGGATCCGCGCAGCCCGGACTCGGTCGAAGGCTGGAACGAACTTCAGAAGGCCTGACGCCTCCGCGGCGGCGATGTCGGTGGGCGGTGATGAGATTTCATCGCAGTCGGAGTCATACCCCTATGCCCGACCCAGCCACGCAGTGACACCCAGGAGGCCATCATGGCAATCGCCGTCGAACCCGCTCTGTCCCCACATCTGGTCGTCGATGACGCCGCCGCGGCGATCGATTTCTACGTCAAGGCTTTTGACGCTGTCGAACTCGGGCGAGTGCCAGGCCCCGACGGCAAGCTGATCCACGCCGCGTTGCGCATCAATGGATTCACGGTGCTGCTCAACGACGACTTCCCGGAGATGTCCGGCGGAAAGTCGACGACCCCGACGTCGCTGGGCGGAACCCCGGTCACCATTCACCTCACCGTCACCGACGTCGATGCCAAGTTCCAGCGGGCGCTCGACGCCGGCGCCGACGTGGTCATGCCGCTTGGTGACCAGTTCTGGGGCGACCGCTACGGCATCGTGGCCGATCCGTTCGGTCACCACTGGTCGCTGGGCCAGCCGGTACGCGAGGTCAGCAGCGAGGAGATTGCGGCGGCGATCGGTCAGCAGCCGGGTTAGGCGAGGTCCGCCAACTCGCGCAGCCGATCGGCCAGCCGGCGGCGCAGCGGCGGCGCCGGTGCGGCGGCCGCGGCGTCGAGCATCTCGGCGATCGAGGTGAACTTGTTGCGCGGCCGGTCGCCGAGGTCGCCCCGGGCCACCTCGGCGGCGTCGATGGCCCGCCAGCCGGCGCCGTCGACGACGGCAGGCTGACGCTCCCGGACGAGCTTGTCCAACGCTGTCGGCTTGCCGACCGGGTCGGACAACAGCCCGGCGTTGAAATCGTCGACCAGCTGCTGGACCGTTTCGAGCGCACACGACTTGTTGGTGCCGATGAACCCCGTCGGCCCGCGCTTGATCCAGCCCGCGACATACGCGCCGTGCACCGGCCCGCCCGACTCCGGCGTGATCACCCGGCCCCCGTTGTTCGGCACGACTCCGGCGGTGTCGTCGAACGGCAGGTCCTGAATAGCCTTGCCGTGGTAGCCGATTGAGCTCAGCACCAGCCCGGCCTCGAGCTGTCGGACCTCGTCGGTGCCGGTGATCGAAAACTCCATCCCGCTGGCGCGCTGCTGGCCCAGAACGCGCAGGGGCGTCAGGTGGTAAGCCAGCCGGACCCGCGGCCGCGCCGACGGGCTCGCCGGTGTCGCGGCGTCGCCGAGCGTGCTGAGCACCTCCAGCTTCTGTCTGGTCAAGGTGTCAGAGACGGCGGCGAGGTCGCGCTCCACCAATTCGCGGTCGGCGGCCTCGAGCACGACGTCGGCCGCCGTCGTCAGCCCGATCAACTCAGGCAGCGTGAACGCCGAGTACGCGGGTCCACGCCGGGCCGCGATCACCACCTCTTGCACCCGCGAGGCGCGAAGTGCTGCCAACGCGTGGTCGGAGATGTCGGTGCGGGCCAGTTCGTCGGGGTCGGCGGTGAGCACGCGCGCCACGTCGATGGCGACGTTGCCGTTGCCGACGACGATGACCCGCTCATGGCTGAGATCGACTGGCAGGTCGGTGAAATCGGGGTGACCGTTGATCCAGGCGACGATCTCGGTAGCGGTGCCGGTACCGGATAGGTCCATGCCGTCGATGTCCAGCCGACGGTCGTTGGGCGCGCCCACGGCGTAGACGACGGCGTGGTGGTGCGCCAGCAGGTCATCGTGGCTGAGATGCTTGCCGATCTCGACGTTGAGGAAGAACCGGAATTCGCGGCGACCGGCGATCCGGTCGAAGAGCTGGGTGACCCGTTTGGTGGTCTGGTGGTCCGGCGCTACCCCGGCGCGCACCAAACCGTAAGGGGCGGGCAGCTTCTCGAAGACGTTGACCCGCACACCGTGTTGGGTGAGCAGTTCGTCGGCCGCGTACATCGCCGCCGGACCGGATCCCACGATCGCCACGGTCAGCGGGCCGCGGTGATTGCCGCGGACTTCTGGAGCCGGAATCACCGGTGCCAGCTTGGATGTCGGCGGCAGCTTCTGGTCGGCCGGACGGTCGGGATAGTACGACGCGTTGAGCGCGATGAACGGTAGCTGGTCGGGCGTCAGCCGGGCATCCGGCGCGATGGCGCCCACCGGACACGCACTCACGCACGCGCCACAGTCCACGCAGGCCACCGGATCGATGTAGAGCATCTCGGCGGTGACAAAGCCCGGCTCATC
>DASQRI010000735.1:0-3005 GCA_035642975.1 Mycobacterium sp. | reverse complement strand
GGAATAAGCTAATAGACAGCCTCGTTCCTTATAATCATGAACCCCAGGCTGGCGGGGAAACACGAGCTCCGCAGGTACCAGACAAATGCAAGCCTGAGCCAGCCGCCGACGAGGGCTGCCGACCGGCCAGTGCGCGAGTATGCGACCAACGTCGGCCGGCGGGCGGCTCTGGATAAGGCCGGCCGCCTGACTGCGACTCGTCACATCTTCGCGGGGTGTCGCGTCTAACGGGTATGACACAGAAAACCCGCATCGAACCGCTGCCCCTGAAACGGGCTAACCCGCTCATCCGCGCCATGTACCGCTATGCCAAGCGACGCTTCGGGGAAGTGCCCGAGCCTTTCGCCGTGGCCGCGCACCATCCGCGGCTGCTGGTCGCCAACACCGTGCACGAGACCATGCTGCAATCGGCCTCGCGCAAGCTCCCGGCCAACGTCCGCGAGTTGGCCGTGTTCTGGACCGCACGCACCGTCGGCTGCTCGTGGTGCGTCGACTTCGGAGCAATGCTGCAGCGCCTCGACGGGCTGGATGTGACGCGCCTCAAAGACGTAGAAAATTATGCAACTTCACCTTCGTTCACTGATGACGAGCGAGCCGCGATCGCTTACGCCGACGCGATGACCACCGATCCGCACAGCGTCACCGACGAGCAGGTAGCCGACCTGCGGGCCCGCTTCGGTGAGAACGGCGTGATCGAGCTGACCTATCAGATCGGCATCGAAAACATGCGGGCGCGGATGAACACCGCATTGGGCATCACCGAGCAGGGCTTCAACTCCGGTGATGCCTGCCGTGTTCCGTGGGTTGAGTCCGCAGCGGAGAGGCGGTGAACCTTTCCGGGTTGCGATACCCCAGATGGCGCAGGCCGATGCGCCACAGCATAGTCCGCGGCCACAACCACCTCGCTGCGACACTAGCTGTCCTCGGCCGGCTGACGGCCGCTCAGCGCGTAGCGCAGTGCGGCCCGGGTGCTGATGCCCAGCTTCGGGTAGGCGCGGTAGAGGTACGTGCCGACGGTGCGTGGTGAGAGGAACAGTTCGGCGCCGATCTGTTTGTTGGTACAAGCTGAGGGCCGGCGGAATCCCGGTCGCCCTGACCCGTCAGGCCGACCTGCCGCACGGATATCTCAACTTTGTCAGCCTGGGCGCCGTGGGTTCAGGATCGTCGGCCCAAGGGCGAGCCGGTGAACTTGTCGGGATTGGCGACATCCCATAGGGCGCAGACCTTTCCATCGCGCACCGTCATGGCCATGATCCGTGGCAGCATTTCGCGGTACCCGTCGCTGGCCGGGAGGCCGGCGGTGTAGATGCCGAGTTCGCCGTTGACCAAACCCAGCTCGTAGGCGGTGAACATCGACGGGCCATAGCGTTGCGCAAGGCCGAGCATGAACCGGACCACCTTGTCCGCCCCGTGGATGACCTGAACTGCCGTGGGCGCCTTGCCATCCGAATCGCCGGTGAATGCCACGTCGGGATGCAACAGCGCCACCACGGCTTCCAGGTCGCCGACGGCCATCGCGGCCATCAGCTTGCCGACCACCTCGTTGTGCGACGGATCGGGCTGCGGCGGCGGCGACGCGGTGACGGCCTTGCGGGCCCGCGAGGCCAGTTGCCGCGCGGCGGCCTCGTTGGTTCTGAGCACCTGCGCCACTTCGGCGAACGGCACAGCGAATCCGTCATGCAACACGAACGCGACCCGCTGGTCGGGCGACAGACGTTCCAGCACCACCATCGCCGCGAACCGGGCATCCTCGCGCGCCACCACCGCAGACAGCGGATCGGCACCGTCAACGCCGGTCACCACCGGCTCGGGCAGCCAGTTGCCGGTGTAGGTCTCGCGGCGGTGCGCAGCCGACCGCAGCCGATCCAGCCCGAGCCGGCTCACCACGGTGGTCAGCCAAGCCCTGAGGTCGGTGATCGCATTTTCATGCCTATCCCAGCGCAGCCAGGCTTCCTGGACGATGTCCTCGGCATCGGCCACGGTGCCGGTCAGCCGGTAGGCCACCGACATGAGATGCGGCCGTAGGGCTTCGAATTGCGTGACCTGCGTTGAGGTCATGGTCGCAAGCCTAGCGCTACGCTCACGTGCAAGATGACCGACAACCTTTGGCTGCACTTCGCCCGGCACGGCCCGGACATCACGCCGCCGATCATCACCCGCGGCGAGGGTGTGACGATCTTCGACGACCGTGGCAAGAGCTACCTCGACGGGCTGTCCGGGTTGTTCACTGTGCAGGTCGGCCACGGCCGGACCGAACTCGCCGAGGTGGCCGCCCGCCAGGCCAGCACTCTGGCGTTCTTTCCGCTGTGGGGATACGCCACCCCAACCGCAATCGAGCTCGCCGCGCGCTTGGCGCATTACGCGCCAGGAGATCTGAACCGGGTGTTCTTCACCACGGGCGGGACCGAGGCCGTCGAGACCGCGTGGAAAGTCGCCAAACAATACTTCAAACTGACCGGCAAACCCGGTAAGCACAAAGTGATTTCGCGATCGATCGCCTACCACGGCAGTACCCAGGGCGCCCTGGCGATCACCGGACTGCCGCGGTACAAGGCGCCGTTCGAGCCGGTGACGCCCGGTGGCTTCCGGGTACCCAACACGAACTTCTACCGGGCACCGGAGCTTTTTCACACCGACATCAAAACGTTCGGGCAGTGGGCCGCCGACCGGATCAGCGAGGCGATCGAATTCGAAGGACCCGAGACGGTGGCCGCGGTATTCCTGGAGCCGGTGCAGAATGCCGGCGGCAGCATTCCCCCTCCCCCAGGCTATTTCGAGCGGGTGCGGGAGATCTGCGACGAGCACGACGTCCTGCTGGTGTCCGACGAGGTCATCTGCGCCTTCGGCCGGCTCGGTGAGATGTTCGGCGCGACCAAGTTCGACTACCAGCCCGACATGATCACCTGCGCCAAGGGCCTGACGTCCGGCTACTCGCCGCTCGGGGCGATGATCGCGTCCGACCGTTTGATGGAGCCGTTCCTGCAGGGCAGCACGTCCTTCATGCA
>DASQRI010000734.1:0-9196 GCA_035642975.1 Mycobacterium sp. | reverse complement strand
AAGTCAGTTGGCTGTGTTCTTCGCCATCGGGTGAATAGCGGCAGTAGTCGAAAGCGGTTTTATCGCGGTAAGTTTCGGCTCGTTGCCGTACGAGATCCAGGAATGTCTGATTGGTCAAGCGCATTCCTTCCGGCGTTCATTCTGGACGCCGAGCCGGGACCTCGACCGCGAGGTGACGATCATATCGCCGTGCGAGCAGGCGCAACGGCGCGTTCGATGACACATTTCCCCGCGGCAACTGCGTCGCAATTCGCCTCGCATTTGTTCTCCAGTCTTTAAGCGTAAATCTTATTTGCTGGCTAGGATGCCGGGTGGAGAAATACGGACCCTGCAACAGTCTTGATCGTCAATGGCTTTCGAGCTTTGCCTCCCCGGTGCGCGACCACGCCCCGTCCGATCACGTAGGAACGTTCTCCCGCGCCGGTTTTTTCACTCGGTGGTGGGTGGACAGCACAACCGGAGCGCCGTTCGTCGGCACTGGCAAGGGGTGTTTGCGGCTGGGGCGACCGCCGGGTCCACTGTCGACTGCGCTGAGCCGGCGGTGCTGCAGCAGGGTGCGGAGCAGCACGCGCGCCTCGAACAGCACGAACTCGGCGCCGACGCAGCGGTACACGCCGCCGCCGAACGGCAGCCAAGTGTTGGTGCCCGGCCGTGAGTTCAGGAAGCGCTCGGGCCGGAAAGCCGTGGGATCGGGATGTAAGTCGTCGCGTTCGTGCATCGCCATGATCGCGAGGATGATGTACGCGCCGCGCGGGATGTGCAGCCCGTTGAGGTCGAAGTCCCGCAACGCCCGGCGCCCCGTGAGGGGTAACGCCGGCCGCAAGCGCATCGACTCGGCGATCACGGCGTCCAGGTACGCGTCCTCGTCCCGGTCGATACTCTCCTCGAGCGCAGCGAGAGTTTCGGGTTGGTGGACCAGCAGTTCAGCCACCCAGCCCAAGGTGACCGCGGTGGCGGCGTAGCCGGCTAGCATCAGCCCGCGCATCGAGCGCGCCAGAAACGCGTCGTCGCGCGGATGCTCGTCCTGTTGGTTGATCTCCAGGAACAAAGTCAGGCAATCGTCGGGGCGGGCCCCGGTGCGTCGCCGCTCGGCAATTTCTTCGAGGACGATCGCGTCGACCGCGGCGGCCGTGCGTGCGACCTGGGGGATCGCCACCCAGCTGCCGCGCAGTGCCATCGATAGCATTCCGACACTGAGAAAGCTCGGGCTCTCGGTGACCGCGCAGTGGGCGAGCATCGCCCGCTGCAAGCGCCGCATCCGTTCGGGCTTCGAGACGCCGAAGATCACCTTCATCATCACGTCGAGTGACAGCTGGCCGCCGATTTCGCAGAACTCGACGCGCTCGCCGAGCGGCCATTCGGGCAGCCTGCGCATCACGATGTCGATCATGGCCTGCTCGTAGGACTTGAGTGCCTTGCCGTGCAGCGGCGGCGCCACCTTGCGCTTCTCCTCCATGTGGGCTTCGCCCTCGAGAAAGATGAACGCATCGCTGCCGAATAGCCGCTCGTGGGGCGAGAATCGCCGCAGCAGCTCCCCAAATGAGAGTGCGCCGTCCCGGTCGGCAAACACGGCTTTGGCGTCCTCGGGGGATGAGGTGACGACCATCTTGGGACCCCATGGGACGTCGATCAAGAACCGCTCGCCGAGGCCGCGAAGCGGCGAATGTTGGCCCAGGGGCCTGAAGAAGCGCCCGCGATCGCGTGCCAAGCCGCGCAATCCGACCCGCGGCAACGTGTCGATGTCGCGGTGACCGGCGCCGGCAGTCATCTTCACCTCCAATTCAAGACAACGGCCTAGCGGACCTCACCCAGTGGCGTCGGGCGTCCTGCCTCGACGTTTCGCAATGCCATCGTACTGGCCGCGCGCTGATCAGGACTCATCGACAGCCACACAGGCCACGTTGTCCCACTCAAATCGCACGCTCGCGGCCTGCCAAGTCGCGCAACTACATTCACGATGATCGGCACCCCAGCGCCCTCGTCGACGAGTTGTCGCACCCAGGCCCGGATAGCGCTCGTTTGGACGCCGACAACAGAAAACGTCACCCCTACCGCAGTTCCTGCAACAGCACAAAGACCTGTTCGCAACGTGCTCGCGTGCGAGTTCGGGAACCCAGTGTCCGACACCTGCACGCCGACCCATGCGCGAGCTGATGTGACTTCGACGCTCACGTCCGACGAAGCGGCCGGTCAACCAGCACCCGCTGTCCGCCTCGCCACTGAACGACGCGAATCTGATGGCCGGTTTGCACGCCGGTGACCGGGTCGACACGAAACCGACCGAACAAGGAGGTGGTGTCGAGTCGCTGGGACTCGGCGCGCACCGGCAAGGATTCAACAGTTCCGGCCTCATTCACGCAGCGCTGCCAAACGACACCCGCGGCGAAGGCCGCAGCAGCCGGATAGGGCGGCTCAGCACCATTCGCGTCCCGGTAACACTGGCTGAACCACTCGCTGCTGGGTCCGTCCGCGGGATCATCTGTCCCGTCGTCGAACCACTGGCACGGTCCGTAAAGCCCCTCAACGCGATCACCGATGGTGTGCCGCAGCTCATCAACTCCAGCCGCGACCAATCCAACTGCACGCCAAGGGCGTTCGCTGTCCCACTGCGCGATCGCGACGTCGTCGTCGAAGGAACCGGCCGACAACAGCACATCGCCTGCCGGGATCTGCGCCAGCACGTCCCTCACCCGGCCTGGCCGAAAAGTGACCGACCGCGGTAGGAGACCAAGTCGCCGGGCCGCCACCGCCGCCCCTTCGGCCACCTCGCAGCCGAAACCAGTGTCGACGTGCACTATTACCACCTCCGACCCCTCCCCAAGACCGTCGGCGGCAAGGGTTTCGAGCACCGCGGCGAGATAGTGGTAAGCGGGAGACTCCACGTTGACGACACGCGGATACGCCGGCCGCGCGAGCCGGGCGGTGGCGCCACCGTGGTTCCAGACGACCCCTGTGCTGGCAGCCGCGGCCGCGAGCGCCGGCCCCGAACCGTAGGGCCCGAACACCACGTCGGGCCGGCTAGCCTCGGCGGCCCGTATCGCGGATGCCGCCGACGGGTAAGCGTCGATGACCTCCAGACTTACGCCGGAATGCTCGGCCCAGAGAGCCAGGGCGCTCGCCCCTGCTTTCCCGAATCTGGCCAGCGGCCCCGACAGTGGGGTAGCCAGGACGGCGCGAGCTGTCACGCCCACAACTTAAGCGTGTCAAACAACCGCCCGCTCCCCCGGGCCGTACGGATCGAGGTTCATTCCAAGGAACTTTAACGCTCTGACCAGCAAAAAGAACAGACCAGGACTCTGAAGTCCTGGTGTGTTCGCATTCGGTGGAGCTGCCGGGAATCGAACCCGAGGCTCTACCTGGGCTTTTACCTTCTGAACTGCCGGTTCGTTCCGTTTCGGTCCGGTTCAGTACCGCTCGTTACCTGCGGTTTCGTTCTCGGGTCTTGACGGCGTCAAGAGTCATCGCCCCTTTCCCGATCAGGAGTGCGCAGCATGTGTGAGCATCAAATGGGCACAACGCTCTATTGCGCCTTGGGAACTGGCTGCCGATCAGGGGCCGAACTTCGTCGCTGTCTGCGGGTGGCCACAATTCCCAGTTCTCATGAGGACCACCCTCGACCACCTATCCACAGCGGCGGCTCCTGGCCGTCCGGGCAGCGGGTCACGGGTCGCGGGGCAACCCCAACAATCGCTCGGCGATGATGTTCAGCTGCACCTCCGAAGTACCGCCGTAAATCGTGGTGGCGCGGCTGGTCAGCAGGTACTGAGCCCACTGGCCCTGCAGCTCCCCGGTATCGCCGATGGCCCCGTCGACGCCGAACGACGCCAACCCGAATTCGGCGTAGCCCTGGGCGGTGCGCATCGAGAGCAGCTTGGATATCGCGGCCGACGGTAGCGCGTCGCCACCGGCGAGCGTCAGCAGCGTCGAACGCAAGTTGAGGACCTTGGCCGCGTACCCCTCGGCTATCAATTGACCGGCGCGGTTTTGCGAAATCTGGTCGAACTGACCGTCGCGGACGAGCTCGACGAGACAGTCCAGGCTGGCGAGGTTCGGGTTCTCGGCGCTGCCGATGGTCACCCGCTCGGCCGTCAGCGTGTTACGGCTGACCTCCCAGCCATGGTTGACCTCACCGAGCACCAGGTCGTCCGGCACGAAGACGTCGTCGATGAACACTTCGTTGAAGAATTCGTTGCCGGTGAGCTCGCGCAACGGCCGCACGACGATACCTTCGCTGGCCATGTCCAGCAGGAAATAGGTGATGCCATTGTGTTTTGGAGCGTTTGGCTCCGTTCTCGCCAGCAGGGCACCCCACTGAGCGAACTGCGCAAGGGTGGTCCAGATCTTCTGGCCAGTGATTCGCCAGCCGCCGTCGACCTTGACGGCCTTGGTGGACAGGCTCGCCAGGTCCGAACCGGCGCCGGGCTCGGAAAACAGCTGGCACCAGACCATTTCACCGCGCAGCGTCGGCGGCAGGAAGCGTTGCTTCTGGTCTTCATTGCCGAAAGCGACAATGGATGGGACAAGAAAACTGGCGATGCCCAGCATTGGGCGCCGGACCCGGCTGGCGCTGAATTCCTGCGCGGTGATGATCTGCTCGACCGGGGTGGCCGAACGGCCCCATGGCGTGGGCAGATACGGCATCACCCAGCCACCCTCAACGATCGCGTCTGTGCGCTCGTCGGACGGAATCGCCTTGAGGGCAGCGACTTCCGCGCGGATCTCTTCGCGCTGCTTCTCGGTCTCGGGGTCGAGGTCGATGTTGAGCTTGCGCACGCCAGTGGTGGTGGCGGTGTCGACGACGCGCTGCGGATAGTCGGCGGCACGGCCAAACGCGGCGACGAGTCCGAGCGCCCGGCGGTAATAGATGTTGGTGTCATGCTCCCAGGTGAAGCCGATGCCGCCGTGTATCTGGATGCAATCCTGTGTGCAGCTCTGGGCGGCGGCCGGGGCCAACGTCGCCGCCACGCCGGCAGCGAATTCCGCGGCGGATTCCGCCTTGTCGATCCCTTCGTCGATGGCACGCGCGGCATCCCACACCGCCGCGGCTGCACGCTCGGTGCGGGCCATCATTTCGGCACACTTGTGCTTGATCGCCTGGAATTGACCGATGGGCCGGCCGAACTGCTCACGGATCTTGGCGTAGGCCGAAGCGGTGTCGGTGGCCCAACGTGCGATGCCGATGGCCTCGGCCGACAGCAGCGTGGACACGATGGCCTGCGCGGCGTTGATGCTCAGGTTGCCCAGCACGCGGTTCGCGCCGACCGCGGCGGCGCCTGCGCGAACATGGGCGACCGGCCGCAGCGGGTCCACGCTTGCGACCTGCTCGACATCGAGCTGTCCGGCGTCGAGCACCACCCATTCGGTGCCGGTGTCGGTGGCCACCGGCAACACGAGCAGCGTCGCCTGTGCAGCGGCAGGCACCGAACGTGCTTGGCCCCGGACCACCAACACATCGCCCTGCCGGGTGGCCGTCAGCGACGACTCCAACGCATACGCGCCGATCACCGCGCCCGACGCCAAATTATCGAGGAGCTTCGAATCCGGATCGTGGGCCGAGATCAGAGCGCTGGCGATCGCCGACGGGACGAACGGGCCTGGCACGGCACCCCGGCCGAATTCGGCCAAGACCACGGCCAGCTCGACGATGCCGAACCCTTGCCCGCCAACGGATTCCGCCAGGTGCACACCCTGCAGTCCCTGATCCGCGGCGGCCCGCCAATATGGTGGCGGCGTGGCGATCGGCGTTTCCAGCGCATGGTGCAGCACATCGGACGGCACCATCCGCGCCACCAGTGACCGAACCGAGTCGGCCAGCTCCGCGTGTTCAGGAGTGATCGCAATGGGCATGACTGTGCCTTCCCTTTTGCGTTCGGCCAGAGCCTTGATCCAGAAACAGATCGGTCGGGAACGAGGTTACGCGGGGCGTCGAGGTCATCAGGCGTTCAATAGGGTTTCGGGGCCGATCCGAGGAGCACACATGGTCATCGATCTCTGGGTGAATTCGCTCTCCAAAGAGGCTGCGGCCGCCTTTTTGGAGAAGTCGGGTTTCGGGTCGGTCGAGGGGTTCTTTGGCGTCGACGTACGGGAGGGGATGACCCCGCTCGGGCTGGTGGCGGAGATGGACCGGGTCGGCGTAGACCGGGCGGTCCTGAGCACCTCGCTTTCCAGGGTGGACGACGACACCCTGGCCGTCGCCGCCGAGCAACGCCACCGGCTGTATCTCGCCACGTCGGTCGACCGTCCAGACCGGCCCAGGCAGCAGAGCATGGCTGTGCGCCGGCGGGCCGCCGAGGGAACCGTCGATCTCGTCCGGGTGTCGCCCCTGGTCGACCAGTACCCCCTCAACCACGCCGTCTACTACCCCGTGTACGCCACGTGCGAGGAGCTGAGCCTCCCCGTCTCGATCAATATCGGCATCCCCGGACCGAGGGTCCGATCCCGGTGCCAGGACCCGGTACTCCTCGAGGACGTGCTGATCGACTTCCCCGACCTGGTCGTCATCGGCGCCCACATGGGCCACCCCTATGAGGAGCTGCTCATCGAGTACATGCTCAAATGGCCCAATATCTACCTTTCGAACTCGGCCTACCTGGCCAAATATATGCATCCGTCGTTGATCAAGTTCATGGGGTCCCGCCGCGGCCGGGGCCGAGTCCTGTTCGCCTCGGACCATCCGTTCCTCCCCATGGAACGGGCCCTGCAGGCCGCCCGTTCGCTTGCCCTGGACGAAGGGCCCATGGCCGACTTCCTGGGCGGCACCGCCGAGCGCCTCCTTGAAAAGCAGCCCCGTGGTTGACCTCCTGCCCGACCAGCTGCGGCTGATGGCGTCGGCCTACCCGGATGAAGTGGCATACCGGAACCTCGGTGACGGGTCGTCGATCACGTTCGGTCGCTGGGAGCGGGAGTCGAACCGGTTGGCCCATGGTCTCCAGGCCAAGGGCGTCCGGAAGGGGGACCTGGTCGCCATCGATCTCGAGGCTGAGCAGATCCTCGACTTCATCGTCACCTACAGCGCGGTCCACAAGATCGGCGCCGTGTCCGTGCCCATGAACAACCGGCTGTCTCCTCCCGAGATGCGGTCCATCCTCGAGCACGCCGAGGTCACCGCGGTCGTCTGCAGTGGCGCGTTCGAGGACGCCGTCGCCCCGTTGTCGGCGTCCCTCGCGTCGTTGACGGTCGTGGCCACCGTCGGCCCATCGCAGCACGGCCGGTTCGCCGACCTCGAGGACGTGAAGAGCGAGGACGCCGCGGCCATCCAGGTACCCATCGACGAGACCGATCTGGCCGACGTCATGTACACGTCGGGCACCACGGGCATGCCGAAAGGGGTGGCCGTGCGGCACGGCAACATCACCTTGCTGCCCAGCGCACTTCCGTCATGGAACGGATTGAAGTGGCTCACCGCCACCCCGGTGTTCACCTTCGCCGGCCTCGGCTTCATCTACAACCCGATGAAGCTGGGCATGACCGTGCTGTGCCTGCCCAAATTCGACGCCGGGCGATGGCTCGACATCGTCAAGCAGGAGCGGCCGGTCATCGCCTTTGTGGTGCCGGCCATGGCCAGGCTCCTGATCCACCACTCCGAGTTCGACTCGGCCGACCTCTCGAGTCTGAAGCGGCTCATCCTGGGGAGTGCCCCGCTGTCCCCGGACACCGTGAAGCGCCTGCAGGCCCGCTTGCCCGGAGCCGCCGTTCTGAACAGCTACGGCATGACCGAAGGTGGGCATGCGACCTTCTCGATGGATCCCGAGGGGGCCCGCACCCGGCCCGGCGCCGTCGGGCGGTCCACGCCGCCCGTTGAGGTGCGTATCGTCGGCGACGAGGGCCAGGTCCTGCCTACCGGCGAGGTCGGCGAAGTCATCACTCGGAACCCCCGCGGCCACCGTGAGTACTACCGCAACCCCGAAGCCACCGAACGCATGTGGGAGGGCGGCTGGTTGCACACCGATGACCTCGGGCACGTCGACGCCGACGGCTACCTCTACATCGTCGGACGCAAGAAGGAGATGGTCGTCCGAGGGGGCATGAACGTCTACGCGGACGACGTCGAGGCGGTCCTGCAGGCCCACCCGGAGGTGGTCGAGGCCGCGGTGGTCGGCATTCCGCACGAGGTGCTGGGTGAGGACATCGCCGCCTATGTCGTCCTGCGACCCGGGGCAACGGTATCGACCGCCGAACTCCAGGGCTTTGCGGGTGAGCGGCTCGCCGACTACAAGGTGCCCCGTCACGTGCACTACCTTCCGGCACTGCCGAGGAACCCCGGAGGCAAGGTGCTGAAGTCCCAACTGGCCGGGGCCCCGGATCGAGACCAGCAGAGGAGAGGCTTTGCAGGACCACAGATTTGACTTCGTCGTCGAAGGCACACCCGAAGAGGTGTGGGATGCGATCTGGGAGCGCAACCGGGTGGGTATCGAGACGGACACCGTGAAGATCGAGATCCTCCACCCCGGGGACGAGGAGGGCAACGGGCTGGTGCGGCACTGCTACTTTCCCGTGCCGAAGTATTTGCTCTCAGGAGGCAAGGCCCAGTCCTGGGAGTGGATCACCGAGGCCCGGCGCCCAGTGTCGTGGCGGTACGACGCCATCGGCAAACCGCTGTGGTCCAAGGCCTCGGGTTGGACCCGACTGGAGGATCTCGGAGACGGCAAGATTCGGGTCTACTTCCGCGAGACCTACGAAGTGTTCAACCCGTTGATGCGGGCCCTGTTCGAGAAGCGGGTCCACGACTTCATCTCCAAGGACAACGACAAGTTGATCGAGGCCTCATTGGTGCGATCGCTCAAAAAGCTCCACGAGCGCAAGGACAGTGGCCCTGAGGGAGCGGCCTGACTGTCCCGCCCGCCTTCCCGGGTCCCGGCTGAGCCTGGGATTTTGTAGTGGAGCTAAGGGGACTGGAACCCCTGTCTCTACCTGCAGAAATACATTCCGACCTGCAGGTTCACTCCGTCGACTGGGTAACCAATTTGGTCGTCGACCCCTACAGAATCCCGGGGTCGATGGTTATCTAGAACCGGTCCCAACACCAGGGTGATGCGCGGTTGTCCTCATGCGCTCACATCCACCCAATTAGCCATACGACGCCAGTGGCACCGGATAACACCGGTGACTATTGCGCGGTACGGATGACAAAGGCGTCGGTGTTCTCGTCGTAACGGACCGCTTCGTCCACGAACAGTTCCCCAACCATGTGGCCGTC
>DASQRI010000733.1:0-4532 GCA_035642975.1 Mycobacterium sp. | reverse complement strand
CTTCGGCAGGAACGGCGGGATCAGCGGCTGGTCGACGCGCGGCGCAGCCTCGGTGGTCTCGCTCATGCGGACTTGTCCAGGCAGTAGACGAAGGCATTGACGTTCTCGTTGGCGTCCGAGCGATTCGGAGTCTTGATGACGTCACCGCTCCCGTCGTGCTTGTTGACGACGAATTGGCAGGCGATCCAACTGCCGTCTCCTTGCGCTATCAGGTTGGCCGGGATGCCGGGTTTCGTCGAACTCAATACTTTGCTCCAGGGCAAGGGCACGTTGAGGGCCTGCTGCGGATGGGAGTTCTCGTCGAGGTAGTTGATGGTTGCCGTGCTGCCCGGTGGGCCCCAGACCTCGAGTGTGATCGTCTTGGCGTTGAACTGGTCGAGGACTTCGCCCGACGTGCCGCCACCGAACGAACCGCTGTGAATGCCGAAGACCTCGTGCAACCGGTGGACAACGAATCCTGACAGCGCGACGACGACCAACAGCGTGAGGATCAGCCAGTACCGGGTGAACAGGCCCCGCAGGCCTTTGCGTTTGGCCGGCTTGCGGGTGGCTTGATTGCCCTCGCTCCCGGCGGGGCCCTGGGTCTTCAGCGGCTCGGTCCTCGGCTCAGTCGTCGTCATGGGCGCTTCAATTCCTTAACCACGGGCGAAGGCTGCTCAACTAATTAGCCTGTATGTAACCTTAGCTACTCTAATCTGAATAGGCGACCAGAAAGAAACTGGGCACGGCGGTTGTTGAAGACCGTAACGTGAACCCGGACCGGTGGCTCGCCGGACGAGGAGGATTGGGTGACGATGAACGGGCGCAGACTCGACAAAGGTAGTATCCAGCCCATGAAGCTTGCGGGTGTTGCGGCCGCCGCCATCGCCGCGGCCATCAGCCTCTCCGCGCCGGCATTCGCCGACCCAGACACCGATTTCGACAACCAGCTCCAGCACTACGGCATTTACGGGCCGCACGATTACAACCCGTACTTGGGCAAGATCGTCTGCCACCGGCTCGGTGTCGGCGTCGATCCCGACGCCGCAGCGGCCGCGCACTTTCTCTCCATCAACCTTCCCCGGGGCACCACCCAGGTGCAGTCGTACCAGTTCCTTGGTACCGCCATCGCTCAGTACTGCCCCGACCTCCAGGGCAAGCTCCAGAATATTCCCGCGCGTTAGATCGGCACTACGCCGCGCGGCAAGGTCAGCGGCAGATCGGCGTAGGTCGCGATCCCCGGCGCCGCGGCGACGACCGCCGGAATCGCGTGAAGCGTCGGCAGCGACGTCATGATGTGCCCGAGGTCCATGAATTCCTCGATGGTAGTGGCTTCGAAATATGGCGGCGGCAGGAAGCCGACCTTGGTGGTCACCGTGGGTTGTCCGTCGACCTGAATGACCCAGCCGTCGCCGTCGATCTTCCAGTCCGGGTCGAGCGTCTGTCCCTTGCGCCACCGAACGTTGAGGTCGATGACGGTCCGGTCGCTGACGATTCCCTGCCAGCTGATGTAGACGCCCGCGACGCATCCCGCGGGGATGGTCCACGACGCCATCTCGAGATCCGCTGTGGTCTGGGCGAATTCGGCCTCGCAGCGCACGTCGTCAAGCTCGACGCCGAGCGCGTCGGCCACCAGCCGGACGGCCTCGCCGAAGATCGCGGTGCCTTTTGCTGCCATCGCCTGCAGGTCCGGGTGGTCGATCGTCTGGCCGAAGCCCACGGGCTTCTCGGTTTCCGGCGAGTCGTAGAAGGTCGTGTCGGCGGCTTCGTTGACGGTGACCTTGTCTACGCGGTTGCACACCATCGCCGAGACGATGGCCAGCAGCTCGGCGAAGCCCGGGCTAACACCGGATCCGAACATCGTCGACCCACCTTTCTGGCAGGCCTCGAGGATTCGATCGCGGCCGTCACCGAGGTTGCGCCCGGTGATGAACGATGCCGTTGTCACCACGTTGACGCCCGCGGACAAGATGCGGACCAGCTCGTCGACGTCGATCCACATCGGGTTGTAGACCACGCAGTCAGGTTTCAGGGCGAGCAGCGCGTCGACGTCGTTGGTGGCCGCAACGCCCACCGACGGGATCCCGACGAGTTCACCGGCGTCGCGGCCGACCTTGTCCGGCGACCAGGCGTAGCACCCCACCAACTCGAGCGTGGCGTTGGCGACGATCGATTTCAGCGAGCTCTTGCCGACGTTTCCAGTGTTCCACTGAACGACTCGATAGTTGTTTGGCACTCGCTCAGCATAGGGAAGCTCGGCCGAACCGGGAATGGCATTCAGCCGGTCGGCTCATTCTTCGACGGCGACACCTCGGCGCGTGCGTCTGCGCCGGTGCGACCCTGACGGTTTGCCGGTCGGGCGCCGGTTGCGTAGTCCGCCCGTTGATGATTCGTCGGCGGTGTCTTCCACCGCGGGTGCCTCTTCGGCCGTCGACTCCGGTTCCACCACCGTCGACTCCGGTTCCACCACCGTCGACTCGATCACGGGGCTTTCGACTGCTTCGGCGGTCTCTTCGGCTTCGGTGTCGTCGTCGGACTCGGCGTCGCCCGCGCTGTCGTCGTCCTCTCCCGTGTCGGCGTCAGCGTCCGCCAATGCGTCGGCTTCGTCCGATTCATCCGGTCCGTCGCCGTCGTCGGACGCCTCGGCTGCGTCGGTGTCTCCGGCTTCTTCGGCCTTGCCGTCCTTGCGGCGCCGTCGCTGCTTCTTTTCTTTCTTGGGCTTCAGCGGTTTCGGCGGTGGGGGCGGCAGCTCGGCGACAAACGACAGGTAGAACCCGAAAATGCCGAGCACCGCGACCGCCGCGGCCGCGCCATAAACACCGAACAACCACTGACCGACGTTGTCCAGGTTCAGCCAGATCTCGCTGATCGCGGTCCCGACAATCAGCACGCCGGCCAGCACGTGGGCGACGACCGACGCGGTCTGCAGCGTCAGCGCCAGCTGAGGCGTGCCGTACTCCGGCTTACGGGACCGCAACAAGGTGAACACCACCGGCAACGCGGCCAGCGCGATGACCACACCGGCGACGATCCGCGCGGCCGTGCCCAACGCGTGCGACGTGTCGCCCATCAGCTCGGGCCATCGCGGCAGCACGAAGAAGAAATAGAGGACGCCGGCGGCAATCGAGAACGTCGCGTGCCAGAACGTGGCGACCCTGCGTCCCATGCCCCTCCTCGAGCTGGTAGTCCGGAAGCGACCAGACCCTATCAATCAAGCCTGGTCACACCCCGGACTGAGTGCGGAGGATGCGGGATTTGAACCCGCGAGGGCTGTTAACCCAACCCGCGTTCCAGGCGAGCGCCATAGGCCACTAGGCGAATCCTCCGTCGGCCATGGTAGCCGAGCGCAGGTCAGCGTCTTCTGACTGTCGCGGATTGACTTGGAGTCGGGTACTAGACTCTCGGTGGACCCCGCGCGGCGTCTATCCTGTGAACTCCCCCAGGGCCGGAAGGCAGCAAGGGTCAATGGGCTCTGGCGGGTGCGCGGGGTCCCCTTGCGATCGCCACGTCTGATGCTCCGCGGCGGTCCGACCAGTCCACGGATTCACGGTGAAAGGCGGATGGTGTCCTACGGCTCGTTCAGTTCCCTAGGCCGTACGGACCTCGCGGCGGTGCATGAGCGCCATCAGCAGGACTACACCGAACTGCAGGCCATGAAGCTGGCGCTCGACCTGACTCGCGGAAAACCCTGCAGCGAGCAGCTCGATCTGTCCAACGCATTGCTGAGTCTGCCCGGGAATGAATACCGCGACGGCGACGGGACCGACACCCGCAACTACGGCGGACAGCACGGCCTGCCCGAACTGCGGGCCATCTTCGGTGAGTTGCTCGGCATTCCGGTGGCCAACCTGATCGCCGGCAACAACGCCAGCCTCGAGCTGATGCACGACGTCGTCGTCTTCTCGATGCTGCACGGCGGGGTGGACTCGCCACGGGCCTGGAAGGACGAACCGGCGGTCAAGTTCCTGTGCCCGGTGCCCGGCTACGACCGGCATTTCTCGATCACCGAAACCATGGGCATCGAGATGATCCCGATCCCGATGCGCGAGGACGGCCCGGACGTCGACCTGATCGAAGAACTGGTCGCCGTCGACCCGGCCATCAAGGGCATGTGGACGGTTCCGGTGTTCGCCAACCCCACCGGCATCACCTACTCGTGGGAAACGGTTCGGCGGCTCGTCCAGATGCGTACGGCGGCGGAGGACTTCCGGATGTTTTGGGACAACGCCTACGCGGTGCACACGCTGACGCTGGACTTCCCGCGTCCGATCGACGTGCTGGGCCTGGCCGCGGCCGCGGGCAACCAGAACCGCCCGTACGTGTTCGCGTCGACGTCGAAGATCACCTTCGCCGGTGCCGGCGTGAGCTTCTTCGGTGGGTCGCTGGGCAACATCGCCTGGTACCTCCAGTACGCGGGCAAGAAGTCGATCGGGCCGGACAAGATCAACCAGCTGCGGCACCTGCGCTTCTTCGGCGACGCCGATGGCGTCCGACTGCAGATGCTGCGTCATCAGCAACTGCTGGCACCGAAATTCGCGCTGGCCCTGGAGATC
>DASQRI010000732.1:0-4751 GCA_035642975.1 Mycobacterium sp. | reverse complement strand
CAACGCACTGGACGAGGCGCTGGCGCTGCCCACCGATTTCTCGGCCCGCATCGCCCGCAATACCCAGCTTGTCCTGCAGCAAGAGTCGGGCACGACCAGACCGATCGATCCCTGGGCCGGGTCGTATTACGTGGAGTGGCTCACGTACCAGCTCGCGCAACGAGCACGTGCCCATATCGCCGAGGTCACCGAGCATGGCGGGATGGCCCAAGCCATCAGCGACGGTATTCCGAAGCTGCGCATCGAAGAGGCCGCCGCGCGGACGCAGGCCCGGATCGACTCGGGAACCCAGCCGGTGGTCGGCATCAACAAATACCAGGTCGAAGAGGATCAAGAGGTCGAGGTCCTCAAGGTCGAGAACAGCAGGGTGCGATCCGAACAACTCGCCAAACTGAAAGAGCTGCGGGCGAATCGAGATCAGCCGGTTGTCGAGGCCGCCCTGGCGGAGCTATCTCGGGCCGCCGCTGCCCATGGCCGCGCCGGCGACGACGGGCTGGGCAACAACCTGTTGGCGTTGGCCATCGACGCTGCCCGGGCCAAGGCCACCGTCGGCGAGATCTCCGACGCGCTGGAGCAGGTATACGGCCGTCACCAGGCCGAGATCCGTACTATCGCCGGGGTCTATCGCGATGAAGCTGGAAAGGCCGGCAACATGGTCACCGCCACCGAACTCGTCGAGAAGTTCGCCGAGGCCGACGGTCGGCGCCCTCGCATCCTGGTGGCCAAGATGGGTCAGGACGGCCACGACCGCGGTCAGAAGGTGATCGCAACGGCGTTCGCGGACATCGGGTTTGACGTCGACGTCGGGGCGCTGTTCTCCACACCCGACGAGGTGGCCCGGCAGGCCGCCGACAACGACGTGCACGTGGTGGGGGTGTCGTCGCTGGCCGCAGGCCATCTGAGCCTGGTGCCCGCGCTGCGGGATGCGTTGGCCGAGGTCGGCCGACCGGACATCATGATCGTGGTCGGCGGGGTCATCCCGCCGGGCGACTTCGACGAGCTATACGCCGCCGGCGCCGCGGCGATCTTCCCGCCGGGCACGGTGATCGCCGACGCCGCGATCGATCTGCTGAACAAGCTGGCCGAGCGCCACGGGTACACCCTTAGCTAGATGGCAACCGAGAAGGGCGACAGCGTCGACGAACTCGCCGCAGCTGTCCGCAGTCGCGATCGTGCGGCGCTGCCGCGGGCTATCACCCTGGTGGAGTCCACCCGCCCCGACCATCGCGAACAGGCTCAGCAGTTGCTGCTGGCGCTGATGCCGGACGCCGGAAGCGGCTACCACGTGGGCATCACCGGGGTTCCCGGCGTGGGTAAGTCGACCACCATCGAGGCGCTCGGCATGTATCTGATCGGGCGGGGGCACCGGGTTGCGGTGCTGGCCGTTGACCCGTCGTCGACCCGCACCGGCGGATCCATCTTGGGCGACAAGACCCGGATGCCGCAGCTGGCGACGCATCCAGATGCCTATATCCGACCGTCCCCGACGTCGGGCACCCTCGGCGGGGTGGCCAAGGCCACCCGGGAAACCATCGTGCTGCTCGAGGCCGCCGGGTTCGACGTGATCTTGGTGGAGACCGTCGGCGTGGGCCAATCCGAGGTCGCCGTTTCCAATATGGTCGATACTTTCGTCTTCCTGACGTTGGCCCGCACCGGTGATCAGCTGCAGGGCATCAAGAAAGGCGTTCTGGAGCTGGCTGACATCGTCGTGGTGAACAAGGCCGACGGCGATCATCTGCGCGAGGCGCGCAAGGCTGCCCGCGAGCTTTCTGGGGCGATCCGGTTGATCTACCCTCGCGAAACCCTCTGGCGGCCACCGGTTCTCACGATGAGCGCTTTGGAGGGCACCGGGCTGGAGGAGCTGTGGCAGACCGTCGAGCGGCATCGCGACGTCCTCAGCGAGGCGGGGGAGTTCGAGGCACGGCGGCGAGCCCAGCAGGTCGACTGGACCTGGCAGATGGTGCGGGACACGGTGCTCGACCGGGTGCTGTCCAACCCTGCGGTCCGCAAAGCCCGCGCCGAGGTGGAACGCCAGGTGCTGGCTGGTGAATTGACACCGGCCCTCGCGGCTCAGCAAATACTTGAGCTCGCCTCGATAACGGAAGGGTAAATTTCACGTTGTTTGCGGACGGGAAACGGTAAGTTCAACGGTATGACCCTCGAAGTGGCGGGCAATCGCCGGTCAGTGCTGCCGCGCGGTGTTCACGGCGCAGCCGATCCACACTTTGCCTGCGCGTTGCGCAGCTTCGCCAGCATGTTCCCGGGCCGCCGATTCGGCGGCGGGGCGCTGGCGGTCTATCTCGACGGGGAACCCGTCGTGGACGTATGGACCGGCTGGGCGGATCGGCGCGGAGAGGTGCCGTGGTCGGCAGACACTGCCACCATGGTGTTCTCGGCGACGAAGGGCATGACCTCGACCGTCATTCATCGGCTCGTCGACCGCGGGCTGATCGACTACGACGCACCGGTCGCCGAGTACTGGCCGGAGTTCGGCGCCAACGGCAAAGCGAACATCACTGTCCGCCAGGTGATGCGGCACCGGGCCGGTCTGGATGCGCTGCACGGCGCCAGCAAGGAAGACTTGCTGAATCATGAAGTGATGGAACAGCGTCTGGCGGCGGCGCCCGCGGGTTACGCATTCGGCAAACCGGCCTATCACGCACTGACCTACGGTTGGCTGATGTCGGGTCTGGCCCGCGCGGTCACCGGACAGGGCATGCGCGAGCTGATCCGCCAGGAGCTGGCGGAGCCGCTGGGCACCGACGGTCTGCATCTGGGCCGTCCGCCTCTGGACGCACCGACTCGGCCTGCGCAGATCATCATGCCGCAGAGCGCCATCGCTAATCCGGTGTTCAACGCCGTGGCGCCGGCAATCGCCGCGCTGCCAATATCGGGCGGATTCGGTTCCATGTATTTCCCCGGCATGAAATCATTTGTGCAAGGCGATATCCCGATGATGGACGCCGAGATCCCGGCGGCCAATGGAGTGGCGACCGCACGTGGGCTGGCCCGGATGTACGGCGCGATCGCCAACGGCGGCCAAATCGAAGGCAGCCAGTTTCTGTCCCGCGAGCTGGTGGCGGGCCTCAGCGGCCGACGAAGCCTACGGCCGGACCGTAACTTGTTCGTGCCGCTCGCATTTCACCTCGGTTATCACCGAGTGCCGTTCGATGCGATACCGGGATTCGGTCATGTCGGCTTGGGCGGCTCGCTGGGCTGGGCCGATCCCGCGACCGGGCTGGCAGTCGGATTCGTGCACAACCGGCTGCTGTCCCCGTTCGTGGTGGTGGATCACGCCGGATTCGTCGTGACGAGCGGCTTGATCCGACGGGCTGTCGCCGAGGCCCGGAAACACGGACTCGAGAGGGTTGCCGACTTCGGCTCGCCGTTCCGCGAGCCGGGAGCCGTTGCCGGCTAACGGTTATACTCAGCGCTCTCGAGCCGGAAGCCGACCTTCAAGGTCACCCGGAAGTGCGCGACGGCCCCGTTCTCCAGGTGGCCGCGGATGCTCGGGCACATCATGCGGCTCATGACGGCGAGGCCCAACGTAAACGCGATCCAGGCCGTCGTCGCCGCCACGCCGGGCATCGTGAACTACAACGGTCTGCCGCTGAGGCTTCGCCGCGGAACGTACCAGCGGACGGGGGCCGACTGGCCGAAGTAGGGCACTGACGGGCCGGGGGCGCACTTGTTGCGGCCACCAGAACCAGCGTCCGAACAGCGCGGCGATTGAAGGCGTCATGAACGAGCGCACGACCAAGGTGTCGAACAACAGGCCCAGGCCGATGGTGGTACCGACCTGACCGATAATCCGCAGGTCGCTTACCGCCATGGACATCATCGTGAAGGCGAACACTAGGCCCGCGTTCGTCACGACCTTGCCGGTACTGCCCATTGCACGGATGATGCCAGTTTTTATACCACCGGCTATTTCCTCTTTCATCCGGGATACCAGCAGCAAATTGTAGTCAGACCCCACCGCCAACAGAATGATCACCGACATCGGAAGCACCATCCAGTGCAATTTGATGCCCAGAATATACTGCCAGATGAGCACGGAGAGCCCAAACGATGCGCCCAGCGAAAGCGCCACCGTCCCCACGATAACCAGGGCGGCCACAAAACTTCGCGTGATCATGAGCATGATCATGAAAATAAGGCAAAGCGCGCCAACTCCCGCGATCAAGAGATCGTATTTAGAGCCGTCTCGGAAGTCCTTAAAGGTCGACGCGGTGCCAGCGATGTAGATCTTGGCGTCCCGCAGAGGAGTCGTCTTGAGCGCCTCCTCGGCCGCCGTCCGTATCCGGTCGATACGCGCTACGCCCTCGGGCGTGGCGGGATCGCCCCTATGCGAAATGATGAATCGAGCCGCCTTCCCATCCGGAGACAAGAAAGAATTCATCGCGCGCCGGAAGTCCGCGTTCTGGAAAACCTCCGGAGGCAGATAGAAGGAATCGTCGTTCTTGGCGGCGTCGAACGCCTGTCCCATGGCGGTGGCGTTCTGGCTCGTTTCGTCGACCTCGCTCAAGATCCCAGACATGGTGCTGTGCATCGTCAGCATCATGGTCCGCATCTGTTCCATGGTCGCGATCATCGGCGGATACTGCTCGAGTAGCTGCGGCAGGAGCACGTCCAGTTTGTCCAGGTCCTTTACAACATCATGGAGTTTATCGCTTTCCGCATCGACACTATCGAAGAGCTCAAAAATTGACTTCAACGACCAGCAAATTGGGATATCGTAGCAGTGCTTT
>DASQRI010000731.1:0-7574 GCA_035642975.1 Mycobacterium sp. | reverse complement strand
GTCGGTGTGCGGCATATGGGCGGACCGGCTCTGGTTTCCGCCCGCGTGTTTGGCGGCGTACATGGCCGTGTCGGCAAGGTTGACTAGATCGTCGGTGAGTTGACGTTCGACGGGGTTAAACCTCGCGCCCAGCGGCGCGCTATCAGCCGGATGCCGCTGGTGTTGAGATACAGAGTCAGCCAGTCAAAGTGATCGCTCTGGCGCCACCACCGCACAGCGTTCACGCGCGTACCCCTCGCTTCGTGATACCTAGCCGTGGGCGGGGCGTTAGCTCCGAGGCCACAGCACATTCCATGCTGTCAGATGTTTCGCGGCTCAGAGATTCGAATCGGGCAGCCTGACCGAACTTCCCAAGGTCCCAGCTTCACCTCGCAGCGGGCACAAGCCTTTGACCCGACACCCTCACTAGGGAACGACTGTCGAATGTCAGCGCGGTCGGTTTCTCGTCGTCTTGGCCTGCTTACGCGCGAGATTTGATGGCGTTGGCGGCGAAATCTGCCGCCTGATCGGTCATTCCGTTGGTTTTGTAGGCGCTGTGGGCGGCGCGACTGAAGCCGCTCGTCGAACAGACCGGATCGCTGGGTGCGCACAGGTCGATGGTTTTGTCGGCGTACAAGTGCCCGATGGTGATTGGCGGTGCATCGCGGTCGACGAGATCAAGGAAGCCGTTGGAGGGTCTGCCGAACAGCGCGACGGTCGCGACGTGGTTGGCGGTGCTCGGTGGCAGGGGGCCGCTGATGCCAGGGGGCAACGCGTAGCCGGCGGGAACGCTGTCTGTGGTGGTGTAGGCCGCGATCGCAGCGCCCTGAGAGTAACCGCCGATGACGAGTCTGGTCTGCGGGCAAGCCGCTTCGACGGAGGTGATCTTGTTTCCCGCATCAGCGACTCCGTCGGCCGCTTGGGAGAAGTTCAACGATGCCGGGTAGTTCACTGGATAGATGTCTATCGACTTACCGGGCAGCCGGGCGGTAAGCGCGTCGGTGAAGGCCTGACCGGTCGCTCCCACACCGGGCGGTTCGTTGGTGCCTCGGGCGAAGATGACTTCAATATCAGAGCAGGGATCTGCAGCGGCGACGTTCGCGGTGACGGCCGGCACGAACACCGAGGCCGACGCCAGCACCAACGCAGCGGTCCAGCGGCGCAGCGTGCTGGCCGCCGCGAAGCACCACACCCGAGAGCCGATGCTCGACGGTGTCATCGTCATGTGGGTCCTTTCCACTGGTTGGTTGGTCGGTGGGTGTGGGGCACGCGATCACGCGCGCCTCAGCCGGGACGGATCAACCGCCCCACGATTACCGACACGCCCCTTGACGGCCTGCGCCGTTGCCGACGCCGACGTTGCGGGAGGCCAACGCCAAAGTATTCGCACAGGAGAGTATCGAAGAATGACCTGCTCGGCTCGTTGAGGGTGGTTCGTTGCTCGGGACACTGCGCGAACGGCGGCCGTACCATCGAGCCGGCGACGCTGCGGAGTGGCGGTTGAGCCGACGGGCGAGACTGTTTTTTCTCAAGGGAGTTGCCTCATGTGCGCTCGTAGCGGTCGCTTCATCGTTCCGCCAGCTGTCCTGCGCAGGCTCGCCGAGGACGAATCGATCCCGGCGGAGACGCGACAGGATATGCGCGAGTGCGTCGCGATCGAGGAGGCGTGGCGACGACTGCGAAACGCCCAAACCGAGGCGATACAGTCCAGTTTTCTCGCCAGCGGGATCACCACCTTGCAAGTTGCCGGTGTGCTGGCGTCTGTCCCGGCGATTACCGTCTACGACTGTAGAAACACTCGATCGCTGCCCGGCTCCCCGGTGGCGAATCCGGGTGGCAGCTCGGACATCACCGCTAAACGCGCCTTCGACACAACCCACGCGGTGGTTGATTTCTATCGGCAATGCTTTGGGCGGAACTCGGTTGACGACGCCGGTATGACGCTGATGTCGTCGATCCACTACGGCGTCCGCTACGACAACGCGTTTTGGAACGGCGCTCAGATGACGTACGGAGACGGCGACGGCAAAGTATTCACCGACTTCACCAAAGCGGATGACGTGATCGGCCACGAGTTGACCCACGGCGTCACTCAATTCACGGCGGGGCTCGATTACACCGACGAGCCAGGCGCTCTCAACGAGAGCGTCTCCGATGTATTCGGTGCGATGTTTCACCAGTGGCGCAGGAAGCAGACCGTCGCACAGGCGGATTGGCTCATCGGCGCGGCGGTGCTCGGTCCGGTGGCGATCGCGAAGGGTTACACGTGCCTGCGCAACATGGCCCAACCCGGCTCGCCGCACTGCCTGTCGCCGCAACCGTCGAACTACCGCGATTACATTCCCGGCGGCGATCCGCACGACAACAGCGGCATCCCCAATCACGCCTTCTACCTCGCGGCGACCACCATCGGTGGACACTCCTGGGAGAAGGCCGGACAAGTCTGGTATGCGGCGCTGACCAGTCCGAAAGCTCAGCCGTCGACTGGGATGCAAGACTTCGCCGCGCTCACCCGCGCCGCCGCCAGATCGCTATTTCCCAGCGATACCAACGTCTATCGTGGAGTGGACGACGCATGGACGCGAGTCGGCATTACAGAGCCTGACATTTCGCTCTGAGCCGTTGTCGAACCAGAACGATCGAAGGCACAGCATGCAGGACCGCTACATCATTGAGCGACGCGGCGGCTTCGCCGGCCTGAGGGCCAGTGGCACCATCGAATGTGACGCCCTGAATCCTGACGACCGCAGGACAATGGAACAGCTCCTCGACAGCGAAGAACCGTTCGCCAGGGATCCCGGCGCTGACCGCTACACCTACCTCGTGACGCGCGAAAACGCGTTGGGGAGCACGACACGCGAGCTCCCTGAAAGCGTGTTGCCGAGTGCGGTGGCAAGCGTTGTCACGGCCGACATCTGAGCCAGCGGCATTTTCAGCGAGCCAGCAGATTGACGACACCGGTGAAGGCGGTCGGCATCGCGGCCGCGGCCGGCACGATGCGCGCCCGCACCTGCGGCACGCCGCTCGCCGCGAGCAACGCCGCGGTCAGCATCCGATAACGCCGCGTCATCTGGCGCCAATGCCGGTCGTAGGTGTCCGGGCTCTCCGCCACAACGGATTTCACCAACAACTCGGCGGCACCGAAGGCCAAGCCGAGGCCCTCTCCGGTGATCGCGTCGACGTAGCCCGCAGCATCGCCGACCAGCATGATCCGGCCTGCCGCTCGGCTTGAGACTCGCTGGCGCAGCGGCCCGGCAGCCCGATCCGGCTCGTGCGGCCGGCCCTCGATCTGATCCCGCAAAGCGGGAAACTCCGCGAGATGCGAATCGAATGCGCCGCGACGAGACTTCAGCACCGCGACACCCACGCAGTCGTCGGCTATCGGCGTCACGTACGCCTCGGCACCGGGCGCCCAATGCACCTCAACGTAGTCCGACCAGGGCGCGGTCTTCACGTGTCGGCGGATGCCCCACCGACGCGCGCCCGGGCTTGGTTGCTCCAGACCGAGGGTCTGGCGGATCGGCGAGTGCAGCCCATCGGCGGCGGCGAGATAGCGTGCCCGCCATTGCCCGGCGCGCACAGACGTCGCGTCCTGGCTGATCCCACCCACTTCGTCGTGGCAGATCCGCACGCCCGCGGCGGCGGCAGCGTCGAGAAGCGCGCCGTGCAGCACGGTTCGGCGTACGCCGCGCCCTGCGCCGCACCGGAATGGCGCGTCGACGCGTCGGTTGCCGTCCTGGTAGCTGATCCCCCGGAATGGCTTGCCGTGCGGGTACACGCCGAGATGTTGCAAGTGCCGCAGCGTGTGTGGCATCAGGCCTTCGCCGCATGCCTTATCGATCGCTCCGATGCGCCTTTCGACGACGACGGTTTCCAGTCCCGCTTTGGCGCCGAAGATCGCGGTGGCCAGTCCGGCGGGGCCACCGCCGACGACGAGGAGATCGATCATGTCAGCCCGGCCAGTGCAGCGTTTTCAATGTGAATTCGCGTGCGCAGCAAGGCTGCGTTGAGAAGCGTGAACACCAGCGCGGTGAGCCACGCGGTGTGCACCAGCGGCAACGCAAAGCCTTCGGCGATCACCGCGACGTAGTTCGGGTGGGGCAGAAGGCGATACGGGCCGCCGGTAACACGTGGCGCGCCCGGTATCACGATCACGCGGGCATTCCACTGATGGTTCAACGTCCTGATGCACCACCAGCGCAATGCCTGTGCGGCAACGACAATCGCGAGCATCGGCCAGCCCAAAGCGGGCACAAAAGGCCGATGAAACGCGATCGGCTCGATCAGACATCCCGCCAGCAACGTGGTGTGCAACGCCACCATGACCGGATAGTGTCCGGCGCCGAATTCGATGCCGCCATGCTCCTGGCTCCAGGCGCGGTTGCGGTTAGTCACCACAAGTTCAGCCAGGCGCTCCACGGCGACCAGGCCGATCAACAGCACGTACCAGTCCATGGTGATCAGCGCCAACGCAGCATGACGAGTTCGGAGCAGAAACCGGGGCCCATCGCCATCATGAGTCCGGGGCTGCCCGCTTCCGGGCGCTTGGCGATGGTGTCACGCAACACGTGCAGCACCGATGCCGACGAAAGGTTGCCGACCTCGCTGAGTGAACGCCACGTCAATTCGAGTGCGTCGTCGGGCAATCCGAGTGAGCCAACGATCGACTCGATGACTTTCGGACCACCGGGGTGGCTTACCCAGGTGGGCACATCGGGGATGGTCAAACCATGTGTTGCAAGGAAGTTCGTCACGTCGTCCGGCAGATATTGCTCGACCACGGTCGCGACGTCCGGAGAAAGGATGAGGCCAAACCCGGTGGGACCGACATCCCAGCCCATGGTTTCCTGCGAATCCGGGTAGAGGTGGCTGCGCGATCCGAGGACCTCCGGTCCTGCGGCTCCGATCTTCTTGGCGCGTCGTTCGCCGACTGCGACCACCGCGGCCGCGCCGTCGCCGAACAGCGCGGTGCCGACGAGGCTAGGGATCGAGCGTCCGGCCGCTGGGTAGGTCAACGAGCACAGTTCGACGGCCACCAGGACCGCGACGTCGTCGGGGGCACCACGCAGGTAGTCGTTGAGTCGCGCCACGCCGGCAGCACCGGCGACGCAGCCCAGCCCGAACAGCGGCACCCGCCGCACATCCGGTCGCAGTCCCAACCGGGTGGCGATGCGCGCGTCGATGGACGGAACGGCGATGCCGGTGACGGTTGTCGAGAAGATGACGTCGATATCCTGCGGCTCCAAACCCGCCTCGTCGAGTGCGGCGGTCAGCGCCGCGCAGCCGAGTTCCACCGCGTTCTCGATGAAGATATTGTTCGACTCGCCGAAGTCGGTCAGCGACCCGTAATCCTCGAGCGGCAACACGAGGTGGCGGCTGCTGACTTTGGCGCTCGCGTGCAGCTTGCGCAGCACGTCCTGGTATCCCTCGAAAGCCGGTAATGCGGCGAGCGACTCAGTGATCTCGCTCTGGGTGTACCGACGTTCCGGCAATGCACCCTGCACGCCGGCGATGACGCTGCCGGCCGCGTGCGAACGAAAATCGTTACGCCTCAATGTCTGTGTCACGTTAGTTGTCCCTCTCGGAGCGTGTATCTGGCCGGCGCCTTTGCCGCTCGTGCGTACCGTGTCGCCGCGTGTCCCCTCGGCACACGGACGGCACGGCTTGGGCGCCCACCCGTAGGGGCCGCGGTTGGTGGGAACCCGGGCCCGAAAACGCCTCCAGCAGTTGTCACGGGCGGCACCACCGAATGGTTCACTC
The DNA here is from genome assembly GCA_035642975.1 of Mycobacterium sp. Lineage (GTDB taxonomy): Bacteria > Actinomycetota > Actinomycetes > Mycobacteriales > Mycobacteriaceae > Mycobacterium. The sequence goes on along the minus strand of DASQRI010000731.1, from coordinate 1,835 downwards.
GGGATACACATTCGTTGCGATCGCGCCGGCTGGCAAACAGCGGCACTCGGTATTGCCCCTTGTCGCACTCGATTTCGCGGTACAAGCAGCCACCGTGCGGGCGATAAGTCGGCTGGTAACTTAGCCAGCTATGGGTGCTTTGAATGGACGCGTGGCCTTGATCACCGGCGGAGCTCGTGGGCAGGGGCGCGCACATGCGGTGGCGCTGGCAGCCGAGGGAGCCGACATCGTGGCCGCCGACGCTCCTGATGCGATGACGGGCCTGACCTACCCGCTGGGCACCGAAGACGACTTACGGGAGACGGCAAAGCTGGTTGAAGCCCTGGACCGGCGCTGCCTGCCGCTGACCCTGGACGTGCGTGATTCGGCCGCCGTCGACGCCGCGGTCAAGCAGACGGTCGCCGATATGGGCAGCCTCGACATCGTGGTGGCCAACGCCGGAATCGTCAGCACCGGGCTGCTGGAAGACGTCACCGACAACGTCTGGCAGCAGCTGATCGACACCAACCTGACCGGGGCATTTCATACCTTGCGGGCGGCCATACCGGTGATGCGACAGCAGCGGTTTGGACGGATAGTCGTGACCTCGTCGATGGGAGGCCGGATGGGCATTCCCGAGCTCGCCGCGTACAACGCCACGAAGTGGGGTGTCATCGGGTTGGCAAAGTCCGCTGCCCTGGAGGTCGCCAAAGAGGGCATCACGATCAACGTCGTCTGCCCGACCACAACGCAGACACCGATGGTGCAACCCGCCGGCGGTGCGGACATCCCGGACGACCTGGTGCGCCGGATGATGAAAGCCAACCCGATCCCTCAACCGTGGCTGCAGCCCGAGGACGTCAGCCGCGGAGTGCTGTACCTGGTCACCGACCCCGGGGTCATCACCGGCAGTGTGCTGGAGATCGGCCTCGGCGGGAGCGCGCGCATCCACTGACGCACGTCTCGCGTCACGCGTTGACGAGCGATTCGGTCTTTTTGGCTGCGACTGGGCTGGGCCATGGTGACGGCACCGGCCGTTGCCGGACGACCTGCGGCCACCAGAACCACTTGCCCAGCAACGCGGCAATCGACGGCGTCATCAACGACCGGACGATGAGTGTGTCGAACAACAGGCCCAAGCCGATCGTGGTGCCGACCTGACCGATGACCGTCAGCTCACTGACCGCCATCGTCATCATCGTGAACGCGAACACCAGCCCGGCCGACGTGACCACCGATCCGGTGCCACCCATCGACCGGATGATCCCGGTATTCAGGCCGGCGTGGATCTCCTCCTTGAACCGCGACACCAGCAGCAAGTTGTAGTCGGCGCCGACCGCCAGCAGGATGATGACCGACATCGCGAGCACCATCCAGTGCAGCTCGAGCCCGATCAGGTGTTGCCAGATGAGCACCGAAAGCCCGAACGACGCCCCAAGAGAGAGCAACACCGTGCCCACGATCACCGCTGACGCCACGACGCTTCGCGTGATGATCAGCATGATGATGAAAATCAAGCAGAGCGAAGCGATTCCGGCAATCAGCAAGTCGTAGTTGCTGCCGTCCCCCATATCCTTGAACGTCGCTGCCGTACCACCGAGGTAGATCTTCGAGCCCTCCAGCGGGGTGCCCTTCAACGCCTCCTGCGCTGCGTGCTTGATCGCGTCGATATGCGAAATACCTTCTTGCGTCATCGGATCACCCTGATGGCTGATGATGAAGCGCACGGCGTGCCCATCCGGCGAGATGAAATTCTTCATCCCCCGCTTGAATTCGGCGTTCTTGAAGGTTTCCGGCGGCAGATAGAACGAGTCGTCGTTCTTCGACTCGTCGAACGCTTTACCCATCGCGGATGA